>PWYF01000165.1 GCA_003567955.1 Thiotrichales bacterium | reverse complement strand
GGCATGCTGTTTGCCGCCGATGAAGGCAGCGAAATTATTGCCGTCTCACATGGTCGCGTGGCCTTTGCCGAATGGCTGCCCAATTACGGGCTGGTGTTGATTATGGAACATGGCGGGGGTTATTTGAGTCTATACGGACATACCCGCGAAATTTATCGCGATGTCGGCGAATGGGTCGCCCCGGGTGAGGTCATTGCCAGTGTCGGCGACAGTGGCGGGCGAGAATCCCCCGCACTGTATTTTGAAATTCGCGCCGACCGCGACCCCGTTGACCCGGCTCCCTGGTTCCGGGGCGGACGCTGAACAGGGCCGTATCATGATATTCCGCAGGGGCGGCGGTATGGTATGTTAGTGAGCGTTTTTTAAATGTATGACGGCGCCGTCAGACGGCCCGGGAGTAGCAAGCAATGTTTAATCGTCAGGGCATCCTGATCCTGGTTCTGGGCGTGACGCTCGGCTTTGCCCTGAGCATCACCCAGGCCGTGCTGGCAGACCGCCAGAGTTCTGAAATTCCGCTGCAGAAAATCCAGGAATTCACCGAAATCCTGGAGCGCGTCAAGAGCGACTATGTCGAGGAAATCGACGACGAAAAACTGCTCGAGAACGCCATTCGCGGCATGCTCTCCGGGCTCGACGCGCACTCTTCCTACCTCGACCCGGACCAGTTCCGCGAAATGCAGGTCAGCACCAGTGGTCGTTTTGGTGGCCTCGGCATCGAGGTGCAGATGGAAGGAGGCTTCGTCAAGGTGGTCGCCCCCATTGACGACACCCCGGCCCAGCGCGCCGGCATGAAACCCGGCGACCTGATCATTCGCCTGGATGACCAGCAGGTCAAGGGCATGACCCTGAGCGACGCCGTCGACATCATGCGCGGAGAGCCCGGCACCAGCATCACCCTGACCGTCGTCCGCGAGGGTCGGGATGCGCCCTTCACCGTCGACATTGAACGCGCCATCATTCGCGTCACCAGCGTGCGCAGCCGCATGCTTGATGATGACTTTGGCTATATCCGCGTCAGCCAGTTCAACGCCGAGGCCAGCAAGAACTTCCGCGAACACCTTGAGCAGCTCAAGGGCGAGAACGGGCGTGAATTGCGCGGCCTGGTGCTGGACCTGCGCAACAACCCCGGCGGCCTGCTCACCGCAGCGGTGGAGATTTCCGATTATCTGCTTGATGGCGGCCTGGTCACCTACACTGAAGGGCGCGCCCAGGGCACCCGTCAGGACTTCAACGCCAGCAGCGGTGACCTGCTTGATGGCGCCCCCGTGGTGGTGTTGATCAACGAGGGCTCGGCTTCGGCCTCCGAGATCGTTGCCGGGGCGCTGCAGGCCAATGGCCGCGGCATCATCATGGGCTTTGACAGCTTCGGCAAAGGCTCGGTGCAAACCATCATGCCCATGCCCGGTGGCGACGCCCTCAAGCTAACCACCGCTCGCTACTTCACGCCCGACGGGCGTAACATTGAAGCCAAGGGCATCGTCCCCGATGTCGCCCTGCAGTCCCTTGAAGTGCGCAAAACCGAGCGTGGTCTTCGACCCCTCAATGGTGAGGACATAGAAGACGACGATACGGAAGAAACCCTGGCGGAAGAAGACTACGCCCTGCACGAGGCGCTTAATCTGCTGCGCGGGCTGACCATTCTGCAGGCCCGGGCGACCCAGCAGTAAGCGGCCATGGCCGGCGTACGATGGCGTCTGTGCCCCGGCCTTGTCCCGCTTGCCCTGCTGCTGGGCCTGCTTGCCGCGCCGCTGCAGGCTGAAACCACCGCCGCCGTGCCCGTGGTGGCCCTGATTATTGACGACCTTGGCCAGCACCCCCGTCACGGCCAGCGCATCGCCGGACTGCCCGGCCCCGTCGCCTGCGCTTTTCTACCCGGCCTGCCCCATACCCGTCGCGGTGCCAGGCAATGTCACGAGCAGGGCAAGGAAGTCATGCTGCACCAGCCCCTGCAGGCTGCTGCTGCCAACGACCTCGGCCCTGGCGGCGTCACAATCGACATGGACCGCGACGAGGTCATCGCCACCGTCACCGACAACCTGGCGTCCATCCCCCATGTCAGCGGCATGAACAGTCACATGGGCAGCCTGCTCACCCGCCATCCGGGCCATATGTTGTGGGTGACCCAGGCCCTGCACCAGTTCGACCCAAATGCCTTCTTCATAGACAGCTTCACTACCGCGCAAAGTGTGGCCCACCAGATTGCCGCGGAAACCGGCCTGGCCCATGGCCGCCGCAATGTCTTTCTCGACCCGGAGCCGGATCCGGAGATTATCGAAGCCGAATTCCGCCGCTGGCTGGCGCTGGCCCACAGGGACGGCGTTGCCATCGCCATTGCCCATCCCTATCCCGAAACGCTGGAATTCCTTGAAACTGAACTGCCCCACCTCAAGGATACGCATGGCGTGATGCTGGTTCCGGTACGCAAGGCAATTACAAAGCAAACGGAGGTCTCATGGCCCGTGTACTCATCCCCATCGCCCCCGGCAGCGAAGAGCTCGAAGCCGTAACCATTATTGACCTGTTGCGGCGAGCGGAGATTGAAGTAGTGGTGGCCGGCCTGCAGTCCGGCCCCGTAACCTGCTCACGCCAGACGGTGATCATCCCCGACGCTGATCTCGATGCCGTGCTGGCACAGGATTTTGACATGATCGTACTACCCGGCGGCCTGCCCGGCGCCCAGCATCTGTGGGAACATCAGGCCCTGCTCCAGCGTCTGCAGCAGCAAGCTGAAAACGGCGGCGAAGTCGCTGCCATCTGCGCCGCACCCCGCGTCCTGGCCGAAGCCGATTTGCTGGCCGGACGCCGCGCCACCAGCTTCCCCGGCTTTCTGGACAACCTCGACGACAAGGCCCCGGCCGAATATCTGGAGGCCCCCGTCGTCGAGGATGGCAACATCATCACCTCACGCGGACCCGGTACCGCCATGGATTTCGCCCTCACGCTGATCGAGCGACTCACCGACCGCACCACACGCGATGAGGTAGAGGGCCGCCTGCAGCGACCGGCGTAACCGGCTTCGCCGGTCGTTTTCAGTTTGAAGTGTTCAGTTTTCAGACGGCGGGTGGCTGACGGATTCGGGGGCCTGGTCGGGATGTGTGTGGGGGTGTGTTAAAGCTGTAAAAAGCTAAACATGAAGAAAAGAAGTGCGTGAAGATCATGAAGGGGCATCATTTCCGCACAAATACGCAGCCACCGAAATCACCGAATACACTGAAATAATCACTTATCCGGAATCCGGTACCTTCGGTGTATTCGGTGGCCTTATCCCGTCATTCCCGCGAAAGCGGGAATCCAGACCCCGGGGTCGCAGCATGATTGATTTCACAAAACCAGGAACGCTTCATATCTTTCAGGGGGACCGTGGATTCCATGTAAGCCCTTGACTTGGCAGACTACACAGCTTCAGAGATCGTGTCCAAAAAATGACGCTATAAGGAAGTCACGATGATTCAATATCAGCGAACGCCACCTAATCACTGTTATGCATGATGCTCACCACATGGAGTTCTTATGAAATTATTGGTTTTTTTGGGCACCGTGCGTGAAAGCACTCCTCCGACACCAGCCCGACTGGGTGTTCGTGTAGCGAAAGCAGTTCTTGAATGCCTGAAAAGTCGATGTGAAGGCCATGAAATAGAGCTCATTGACGCTAAAGATTACCCACTTGAGGCTGTATTCAAGCCGCACTTCGCGTATCCCAAAAGCAAGGCCCCTTCACAGCTCGTCGAGCTGGCTGAAAAGATTGAAAGTGCCGATGGATACATTATGGTCAGCCCCGAATACAATCACTCAATGAGTCCGGCGCTTGCCAATCTTTTAAATCATTTTGGCAGCTCTTTATTTTCCTATAAGCCAAGTGCCATCGTCACATACTCGGCAGGCCAATGGGGCGGGATGCGTGCAGCAATTGGAATGCGTACATTTCTTTCAGAGCTAGGCTGCCTGCCGGTCTCTTCGATGATACATGTGCCCAAGGCGCAAGAAGTCTTTGCCGCCGATGGATCAATGCAGGCCGGGGAAGACAAGGACGCTTGGTTCGATTATTTCACACGAACATTCAACCAATTGATTTGGTGGGCCCAGGCGGCACATGGGTATCGAGCACAAGTTGACCCGCATAAGCTGGTAAAAGATTTCAAGAAGAATCCCTCTGAGCGAAACGCGCCTTAAGAGAGGGAGTTGCATAACAATCGGCTGCACAGCGACCGATTTTCCGCCGCTTAGCGGCTCCAAACCGGCGCGTGAGCCGGACGTTAGCCTACCCCTTCATGAGCTTCATGCTCTTCATGGTTAAAGCTGTTTATCCCCCGGCGCGATAATAACCCTGACCAGATCCGGCCAGGCCCCGAAGCTGTCAGCCGGCACCCTCTGAAAACTGAAAACCCCCGCGCGAACGCGCGGGCCGACCTATCGCCGCAGCCAGGCCACCGCGAAGCAGGCCACACCGGCGGCAGCCAGCCCCCAGCTCGCCAGCGGCACCTCGACCAGACTGGCGCCCGACGGGGCCTGGAAGGCATGTATCACTGCAGCACCGAGCACCAGGGCGCCGCCAGCCAGGCCCAGCAGCGTGCGCCGGCTGTTGCGCCGACCCTGTTCATGCAGGGCGTCCAGGCGCTCGTGCAGGTCCTGTTGGCGCTCGCCGATCCGGCCCAGCTCCTGCAGGGCACCGTCCACCCGCAGCGGCAAATCGGGCAGGGTGCGCATCACCTCGGGCAGATTGCGCCGCATGCGTGCCAGCACCGCGCGCGGGCCCACCTGTTCGGCCATCCAGCGCTCCAGGTGCGGCTTGCCGCTTTGCCACAGATCCAGATCGGGGTAGAGCTGGCGACCCAGGCCCTCGATCTGGAGCAGGGTTTTCTGCAGCAAGACCAGTTGTGGCTGCACTTCCATGTTGAAGCGCCGTGCGGTCTGGAACAGCCGCAACAGCAGATGGCCAAAGGAGATGTCCTTGAGCGGGCGGTTGAAGATGGGTTCGCACACCGTGCGGATGGCCGATTCAAAATCCGTAACCCGCGTCTCCGGCGGCACCCAGCCCGACTCCACATGCAGCTCGGCCACCCGGCGGTAATCACGATTGAAAAAGGCCAGCAGGTTCTGCGCCAGGTAGTGTTGATCGCTGTCACCGAGGCTGCCGACGATGCCGAAGTCCACCGCCATCCAGGCCGGGTTTTCGGGGTCACGGGTATCCACGAAGATGTTGCCGGGATGCATGTCGGCATGGAAGAAATTGTGGCGGAAGACCTGGGTGAAAAAGATTTCCACCCCCAGCTCCGCCAGCCGACGCATATTCACACCGCGCGCGCGCAGGGTCTCGACATCGCTCAGCGGCACGCCGTGAATGCGCTCCATCACCATCACATTGCGCAGGCACAGGGAAAGATAGACTTCGGGCACATACAGCAGCGGCTTGCTGGCGAAGTTGCGCCGGGTCTGTACCACGCTGACCGCCTCGCGCATGAGATCAAGTTCGTCGAGTATAGTGCGCTCGAATTCGGCCACCACCTCGCGCGGATGCAACCGCGGACCTTCGGACCAGTAGCGCTCGGCCAGCCCGGCCAGCAAATACAGCAGACTGATATCGCGCCGGATCACCCGCTCTACGCCAGGCCGCAGCACCTTGACCACCACCTCCTCACCAGAGTGCAACCGTGCGGCATGCACCTGGGCAATGGAGGCCGAAGCCAGCGCCTGGTCATCAAAACGCTCAAAATGCTCGCTCAGCGCCACTCCATAAGCCGCTTCGATCACCTCACGTGCCTGTTCACCATGAAAAGGCGGCACACGGTCCTGCAAGCGCTCCAGCTCATCGGCAATATCGGGCGGCAGCAGGTCGCGACGGGTGGACAAGGCCTGGCCGAACTTGACGAATACCGGCCCCAGATCTTCCAGCGCGCAGCGAATACGCTCACCCCGGGGACGACGCCGGCGCGGCAGCCAGTTCCAGGGCAGCAGGTAATACACCCAGCGCACCGGGCGCAGCAGAGGGATGGAAAGGATGATTTCATCCAGACCGTACTTCAGCAGTACCCGATTGATACGGAACATGCGCAGAATCTGGGCGGGCTGGAAGATAACCATGTCGACGGCGCCTCAGTCCTGACCCGCTTTATCAACACGACGCAGCCGCGCTTCCAGCCGCGCCACGTCATCGCGCAAGCGATCCACCTCGTTAATGAAGTCTTCAACCTCGGCTGTGGTGGGCAAATCACCGCGCTCGAACTGGAAATACTCCGCCGCATCCCGTGACAGTGTGTCGGCGGCCCGGCGCAGGCCGGCACCCAACCCGGCCACCGCCCGCGACAGACCATGGGCGGCAGAATCGCCCAGGTTGCGCGCCAGAAAAGCCTCCACATCCGGCACGGCACGGCGCAACAAACGCTGCATGCGGGCGGCAAAGTCGGTATCCCCGTGCAGCTGCACCCCGGCCTGGCGCATTGCCGCCGGAGTGGCCTCGCCGCGCGTCATCGCCAGTAGCGCCGGCGGGGTGCCCTGCACACTGGCGGCAATCTCACCGGGTGGGTTGTCCAGCAGCTGGATGCCACCGGGGTGGGGCACCACGTAGACCTTCAGCGCCGGCAATCCACGGATATCCAGTTCCAGCACACGGCCATCCAGCTCGGCGCATTCGCGCAGCGCCGAGGGCCGGCGCCCCAGTTCGCGGTTGAGCATGGCCTCTGCCGGTACCAGCCAGACACTGCCCATGAGACTAGACCCTGTAGCCGCGATGAATGGCGACAATGCCGCCGCTGAGATTGAAGTACTGACAACGCTCGAAGCCGGCGGTTTCCATCAGCCCGCGCAGGCTCTCCTGGTCGGGGTGCATGCGAATGCTCTCGGCCAGATAGCGATAACTGTCGGCGTCACCGGCCACCCAACGCCCCAGCGTCGGCAACACATTGAAGGAATACCAGTCATACACCGGCGACAACGCCGGCAACACCGGACGCGAAAACTCCAG
>PWYF01000112.1 GCA_003567955.1 Thiotrichales bacterium | reverse complement strand
GCTCGAACTCCGAGAGATTCTGGGAAATCAGCGTGACCAGACCGGTATCATGGGGTCGCGGAGAGACCTCACTGAACCAGACCTGGTCGCCACGTACGAACAACTCTACCCCGAAGACACCCCGCCCCCCCAACGCGCCGGTAATGGCCTCGGCAATGCGGCGAGATTCCGCCAGCGCTGCTTCGCTCATGGGCTGCGGCTGCCAGGATTCCCGGTAATCGCCCTTCTCCTGGCGATGCCCAACAGGCTCACAAAAGCTGACGCCACCGGCGTGGCGCACGGTGAGCAGGGTAATCTCGTAGTCGAATGCCACCAGCCCCTCGACGATCACCCGCCCGGCACCGGCCCGGCCACCGGACTGCGCATAGTGCCAGGCCGATTCGATCGCCTGCTCATCACACACCAGGCTCTGACCCTTGCCGGAAGAAGACATCACCGGCTTGACCACACACGGCAAACCAATATCTTCCACTGCCTGACGGTAATCAGCTTCACCGTCAGCAAAGCGATAAGGTGAGGTGGGCAGGCCCAGTTCCTCGGCCGCCAATCGGCGAATGCCTTCACGATTCATGGTCAGTGAGGCCGCGCGCGCGGTGGGAATGACGGTATGGCCTTCCCGCTCCAGCGCCAGCAGGGTATCGGTGGCAATGGCCTCGATTTCCGGCACGATGAGCCGGGGTTGTTCCTTTTCCACCAGCCGCCGGATGGCCTCACCGTCGAGCATGTCAATGACATGCGCACGGTGCGCGACCTGCATGGCCGGTGCATTGGCGTAGCGATCCACGGCAATGGTCTCGCAGCCCAGCCGCTGCAGTGCAATCACCACTTCCTTGCCCAGCTCACCGCTGCCCAACAACAGCACCCGCGTCGCCACCGGCGATAAAGGCGTCCCAAGGCTCGCCATAATAAACTCCGACCCGGCCAAAGGCCGGGCGTTTAAGGTCTTAGGTTTTAGGTTTTAAGTAGACGCGCCGCAGGCGCATTCCTAAAACCTGAAACTTAACACTTAAAACGCCCGCGCGAAGCGCGGGTTACGGTGCAATCCGGCTGAAAGCGAAAATCAGGGCCAGGAAGATACCCACAAATACCAGCGCAGCGTTTTTCTTCTTGCGCTTGCGTTCGCGAATCAGCTCGCGGCGTTGGCGCTGGCTGATGTGATATCCGCAATGCACACAGGCCGGTTTGCGCTCGTCGGTAAGCATTCCACAGCGCGGGCAAAGCAAACGCCGTCGCAGGTTGATTGGCGGCAACAACATCGCCACGACAACCCCCTGTCAGCGCCTGCCAATCAGGCCGCGGGCGGCGGCGGGACGGATTCGTCGTCAACGCCGGTCTTGCCCTCGCCCTTGTCAACCTGGCGCGGCATCACATCGCGCTTGCTGATCCCCAGGGCGATTGCCAGGGTGCTGGCCACGTAGATGGAGGAATAGGTCCCCACGACTACGCCCAGGATCAGCGCCACCGAGAAACCACGCATGACTTCGCCGCCCAGCAGATACAGTGACAGCAACACCAGCAAGGTCGTGCCACTGGTGACGATGGTACGTGAGAGCATCTGGTTGACCGAGAGGTTCACCGTTTTGACCGGCGTGGCCTTGCGAATATTGACGAAATTCTCGCGAATCCGGTCGTACACCACGATGGTGTCATTGAGCGAGTAGCCAATCACTGCCAGCACCGCGGCCAGCACCGCCAGATCAAAGCTCAGCTGCAGCCAGGCAAAAGCCCCCAGTACCAGCACCACGTCATGCACCAGCGCGCCTGCCGAGCCCAGCGCAAAACGCCACTCAAAGCGTGCCGCCACATAGATCATGATACCCAGCAGGGCGAACAGCACCGCCAGGCCGCCCTGTTCCCGCAACTCCTCACCGACCTGCGGGCCCACAAACTCCACCCGGCGCACCTCGACCACATCCGGGCCACCCAGTGCCGCCAGCACCATGGTGCTGATCTGCTCACCCCCTTCGTCTTCATGTTCCGGCGGGATCCGGATCAGGACCTCACGGGGCGAGCCAAAATTCTGCACCAGCGCATTTTCAAAGCCGGCCTCGCTCATCTGGCCACGCACATCCTGCAGCGAAGGCGCCTGCTCGTAACCGACCTCCACCAGCACGCCCCCGGTAAAGTCAATCCCGAAATTCAGGCCACGCACGGCCAGGCCCACCAGCGACAACACCAGCAGGATAACCGTAATGGTCATGGCCACGCGTCGCTGGCCCATGAAGTCGATATTGAGCTTGCCGGGGTCGACCAGTTGTATTCCGGTGGCACGCATAGTCGGTTCCTCTAGAGCGAGAGCTTGTCGATGCGGCGCCCGCCGTATATCAGGTTAATCAGGGCCCGGGTGCCCATGATCGCCGTAAACATGGAAGTGGCAATGCCGATGGACAGTGTCACGGCAAAGCCCTGGATGGGACCGGTGCCAAAACTGAACAGCACCACCGCCGCGATCAAGGTGGTGACATTGGCGTCGGCAATGGTGGAGAAGGCCTTGGCATAGCCGGAATGAATCGCCGCCTGGGGCGAGTTGCCGTTACGCAACTCCTCACGTATGCGCTCGAAAATCAGCACGTTGGCGTCCACCGCCATACCCACCGTCAGCACAATGCCGGCAATACCCGGCAGCGTCAGATTGGCGCCCAGCATGGACAGCACCGACAGAATCACAAACAGGTTCACAAACAGCGCCATGTTGGCCGCCAGGCCAAACAGGCGGTAGTAGAACAGCATGAACACCACCACCAGCAGGAAGCCGAACACCACCGCCTTGAAGCCCTGCTCGATGTTCTCTTGCCCCAGGCTCGGGCCCACCGTACGTTCCTCGATAATGCGGATGGGCGCGGCCAGGGCACCGGCCCGCAGCAGCAGCGCCAGATTGCTGGCCTCCTGCGGGCTGGCCAGCCCGGTGGTCTGGAAGCGACTACTGAACACGCCACGAATGGTGGCGATATTAATCACTTCCTCAACCGTGCGTTCGACCTCCACCAGTTCGCCGTCGCGGCGTTCCACATCGATGCGGTTGTCGATATAAACCACCGCCATGGGCCGCCCGAGGTGCTCGCGGGTGGTCTGGCCCATGCGCCGGGCGCCGGCGCTATCCAGGGTAACGAAGACCGCCGGGGTGCCACTTTCCTGGTCAAAGCCGGAGCGGGCGTTACGCAAATTCTCACCGCTGGCAATCACCTCGCGGCGCAGCAGGACCGGCTCCCCTTCGCGGGTCTCATACAAGCGCGCGCGTATGGGTACACGGCCAGTCTCGGCCGCCTCATAGGGATCGCCGTCCTGATACACCAGCCGCCATTCGACGGTGGCGGTCGAACCCAGTATTTCCTTGGCCTGGGCAGTATCCTGCACCCCGGGGAGCTGGACCACGATGCGATCGGTGCCCTGACGCTGGACAATGGGTTCTGCCACCCCCAGCTCGTTGACCCGGTTACGCAACGTGGTGATATTCTGCTGCAAAGCGGCCTGGCGCTGCTCCTCGATCGCCTCCTCGGTGATGCGGGCATGCACCGTCCGGGCGTCTTCGTCAACCGAGACCGTCACCTCTTCCACATTGCGCCGAATCAACCGCGCGACCTGCTCAACGTCTTCGGCACTGCGCAGGGTCACCGAGACCCGGTCATCACGCCGCTCCAGCGAGGTATAGCGCAGACGTTCGTCACGCAGCAGCCGGCGAATGGTGTTTTCAACATCACCGGCAAAACGCTCAATACCGGCTTCCATGTCCACCTGCATCAGGAAATGCACGCCGCCACGCAGATCCAGACCCAGTGACACCTGGCGCGCACCGATGGCTTCCAGCCAGCGCGGGGTACGCGGCGCCTGGTTCAGCGCCACCACCAGCCCGCGCTCAAGATCGGCACGCAGAAGATCACGCGCCTGTTGCTGGGTTTGTTCGTCTGCCAGGCGGACCAGCAGCCGCTGACCATCAACCTCAATGCCACGGTGATCGATGCCCTCGCGATCCAGCAACGCCGCAACATCATCAGTCAGTTCCGCACGGAACTCAGTCGCGCCGGTCGCCGCCACCTGCACCGCCGGATCCTCGCCAAAAGCATTGGGCAAGGCATAGACGACGCCCAGAAAGACGACAATCGCGACCAGAATATTTTTCCACGCCGGGTACTGGTTGATCATGCGGTTATTTCCTGCAAACCGTTGCGGGACAAGCTCAGGCTTCCTTGAGCGTGCCCTTGGGCAACACGCTGGATACGGATTGGCGCTGAACCTTCACGGTGACCTTGTCGGCGATTTCCACATCGATAAAATTATCGCCCAGCGCCGTGATACGGCCGGCCACGCCGCCGTTGGTGACGATTTCGTCGCCCTCGGCCAGGGCCTCTACCATCTGCCGATGCTCCTTCGCCCGCTTCATCTGCGGCCGGATCAACAGAAAATAAAACAGCACAAACAGAATAATCAGGGGTAAAAAGGTGATGAGCGCGTTGGGCTCCCCTTGCGCCCCCTGTTGCGCCCAGGCATTACTGATCAGGAAATCCATCTTGCTGATTCTCCTCGGGATGCTGCACTGTCGACCCACAGGGCCGATTCCGGCGCGCATTATGCCATAAGCGGCACCGCTTTACCGCGCATCCGGTAAAACTCGCGACGATACTGCGCCAGTTCGCCGCGCGCAATGGCTTCGCGCATTTCCGCCATCAGCGTGAGGTAATAATGCAGGTTATGAATAGTAGCCAGCCGCGCATAGAGAATTTCACCGCATTTCTCCAGATGCTTGAGGTAGGCGCGCGAGTAATGCTGACAGGTATAGCAACTGCAATCAGGGTCCACGGGGCCGGTATCCAGCCGATGAGCCGCGTGCCGGATGCGCACCGCGCCCGAGCGGGTGAACAGGTGACCGTTGCGGGCATTGCGGGTGGGCATCACACAGTCAAACATATCCACCCCCTGGCTTACGGCCTCCACCAGATCCTCCGGCGTGCCCACCCCCATCAGGTAACGCGGAGAATCTTCAGGCATGTGCGGCATCACCGCCGTCATTACTGCCTGACGCTCTGCCACCGGCTCCCCCACCGATAATCCGCCGATGGCATAACCGGCAAAGCCGATGTCCTGCAGGCCGGCCAGCGAGGCCTGGCGCAGTGCCGGGTACATCCCGCCCTGCACAATCCCGAACAGCACGCCCTCATTATCCTCACCCCAGGCGTCCCGACTGCGCCGTGCCCAGCGCAACGACAATTCCATGGATCGCCGGGCCTCTCCCTCACTGCAGGGATACGCCGTGCAATCATCAAACACCATGGCAATATCCGAACCCAGTGCCCGCTGCACCGCCATGGCTTGCTCCGGCCCCAGAAACACCTTGCTGCCATCGACCGGCGAACGGAACGCCACCCCGTCTTCGCTGAGCTTGCGCATCTGCGCCAGACTGAACACCTGGAAGCCGCCGGAGTCGGTCAGAATGGGGCCGTTCCAACCCATGAAGCCGTGCAGCCCCCCATGGGCGCGAATCACTTCGGTGCCAGGCCTGAGCATCAGGTGAAAGGTATTCCCCAGAATAATCTGCGCCCCCAGACCGTGCAGATCTTCCGGCGTCAGCGCCTTGACCGTGCCGTAGGTGCCTACGGGCATGAACACCGGCGTCTGCACTTCCCCGTGGGCCAGCGTCAGACGCCCGCGGCGGGCGGCACCGTCACGCGCCATTAGCTCGAACTTCACCGTGCTTCCCCCGGCGTCAGGAACATCGCGTCACCATAACTGAAGAAGCGGTAGCGCGCCGCCACCGCATGTCGGTAGGCGGCCATCACCGGCCCGTGCCCCGCAAAAGCGCAGACCAGCATCAGTAACGTGGAGCCAGGCAAATGGAAATTGGTCAGCAAGGCATCAATGACGCGAAAGCGGTAACCGGGTCGGATAAACAGCCTGGTTTCACCCCCCCGGGGCCGCAACTCGCCATCCTCGGCCACCGCCGCTTCCAGTGCCCGCACCACCGTCGTGCCCACGGCCACCACGCGGCCGCCACGGGCGCGTACAGCGGCAATCTGCTCACACAGGTCGGCACTCACCTCAAACCATTCCGAATGCATGTGATGCGCATCCAGATCCTCCTCGCGCACGGGCTGGAATGTCCCGGCCCCGACGTGCAGGGTCAGCCGCCCCACCTCAACCCCCTGCCCCTGCAATTTGTCCAGCATGGCCTGATCAAAATGCAGTCCGGCGGTCGGTGCCGCCACAGCGCCCGGGCGCTGCGCAAACACCGTCTGGTAGCGTTCGCGATCAGCGTCGCTATCGGCCCGCTCGATATAGGGTGGCAACGGCATGTGGCCGGCCTGTGTCAGCAACGTGTGGATATCGGGGCCGTTTTCCAGCGTCAGCGCAAACAGACTGCCCTCCCGGCCACTGACAAGCAGCGCCGCATCGCTGCCATCAAGCGTAAGCCGTGTCCCTTCACGCGGCGATTTACTGGCCCGCACATGGGCGAGAATATGTTGCGCATCGCAGACACGTTCTACCAGAATCTCGACTCGCCCGCCCGTGGGCTTGTAGCCGTAAAGGCGCGCCGGAATCACGCGGGTGTCATTAAGCACCAGCAGGTCGCCCTCTCGCAGCAGCGCCGGCAACTCCCGAAACATGCGATCCTCAAATGCGCCCGTGACCCCGTCAACACACAACAGGCGCGAAGCCGTACGCTCAGGCAGGGGCTGCTGGGCGATCAGCTCTTCGGGAAGCTCATATTCAAAATCACTGCGCTGCATGGCGGGGAATGCTACCACGCGCTCGCGCGCGTGGCGTTGATATGCGGGAAAGCGGGAAGGTTGTATGACTTAAGGCTTTCCCGCTTTCCCGCTTACAACGTCCCGCGCAATTGCGCGGGACATGTTCCCGAGAGGGAACCGATGGCTTATACTGCCCGCCCGTGCCGGGATGGCGGAACTGGTAGACGCGCCGGACTCAAAATCCGGTTCTGGTGACAGAGTGCGAGTTCGAGTCTCGCTCCCGGCACCACCT
>PWYF01000022.1 GCA_003567955.1 Thiotrichales bacterium | reverse complement strand
GCGAGAGCATGTCAATCACCAGCGAGGCGGAGTCCGCCGAGGTGGTCAGGAAGATGATGATAATCAGCACGCTGGCGGCGGAAATCAGCGTCGCCAGCGGGAATTGCTGCAGGAAGGTAAACAGGGCCACCGACACATCCGACTGCACCTGCGTGGCCAGATCCACGCCCTGGCGCAGCTCCAGGTCAATCGCCGACAGCCCGAATACCGAGAACCAGATGATGGTAAACAGGGTGGGCGCCAGCAATACCCCGCTGACAAAACCGCGAATGGTACGCCCGCGCGATATACGGGCGATAAAGATGCCCACATAGGGCGCCCAGGAGATGGTCCAGGCCCAGTAGAACACGGTCCAGCTGCGTTGCCAGCTGGTGTCCTGGAAACTCTCGGTCCAGAAGGCCAGCCACGGCAAGTTGTGCAGATAGCCGCCGACGCTTTCGGCCATGCCGGTAAAGATGAACAGGGTGGGGCCGACAATCCAGATAAAGATCATCAGCGCGATGGCGACCACGATATTGAACTGCGACAGCCGGCGGATGCCCCGGTCCAGCCCCAGCGCCACGGAGATGGTGGCGATGATGGTTATCAGCGCCAGCACGATGAGCTGCACAGTCTGGTTGTTGGGGATGCCCTGGTCGCTGACATAGTGCAGGCCGCTGGTCAGTTGCAGCGTGCCCAGGCCAATGGAAGTGGCGACACCGAACAGCGTGCCGATGACAGCAATGATATCGATGGTCCAGCCAATAGGGCCGTAGATGCGTTTGCCCAGCAGCGGATAGAACAGGCTGCTGATGCGAATGGGCAGCTTGTGCCTGAAGGCGAAATAGGCGATGGCCAGGGCCGGCAGGGCAAAGATGGTCCAGGTGTGCAGGCCGAAGTGATAAAAGGCCAGGTTCATGGCGAACTGCCCGGATTCGCGGTCCCCCCCGGCGAGATCTTCCAGCGGCGGGTTGGCAAAGTGGGAGATGGGTTCGGCCACCCCCCAGAACATCAGGATGGTGCCAATGCCGGCGGCAAAGAGCATCGAGAACCAGGTGAAATCGCCGTACTCCGGCCGCTCGTCATCCGCCCCCAGGCGGATGTTGCCGTAGCGGCTGAGGGCAATCCAGATCAGGAAAATCAGCAGGCCGGTGACAGTGAGGATATAGAACCAGCCCAGATAGGTGGAAATCCAGGTGGTGAGAAAGCCGAAGAAAGCAGCAAACGCTTCGTGGTAGGGGATGGCCAGCCCCACAAACACCAGGGCAAAGAGGGCGGAAATGAAAAAAACCGCCGGGATAACCTCCAGCCCCAGCGCCACCCGCAATCGTTCCAGCATCCTTGTCCTCTCCCTGTTTGGTCCCGGGTCAGGCCGCACCCGACCGCGTTTGCAATCCTACCTTAACAGGCCGTGGCCGGGCTGCCCACGGCCCCGGGATGAACCCGAAGGGGATTTCGGTATAGAATGCGCGGCTGTTTGCATCAGACGCGGGCGGTGGTCATCATGTGCGGCCCGCGAGACCGGACACTGGCGTGCAATTGATTGCCACGCCCCCGGTCTTCCCTGGATACGGGGTTGGTGGCCGCCTTGTTTGGCGGCCAGCGGCAATTGTCAGACCCCGGGAGGTGACAATGAGTCAGTCCCAGACCGCCGGCGCCCGGCTGCATGCGGCGCTTGAAACTGAGCGCCCGCTGCAGGTGGCCGGCACCATCAATGCCTACTCGGCGCTGCTCGCCGAGCGCGCCGGCTTCCGTGCCATTTATCTGTCCGGTGCCGGGGTGGCCAACGCCTCTTTCGGCCTGCCTGATCTGGGCATCACCACCCTCAATGATGTGTGCGAGGACATCCGCCGGATTACCGCGGCCACTGAATTGCCGCTGCTGGTGGATGCCGATACCGGCTGGGGCTCGGCCTTCAACATCCGCCGCACGGTGCGTGAAATGAGCCGTGCCGGCGCCGCCGGATTGCATCTGGAGGACCAGGTGGCGGCCAAGCGTTGCGGCCATCGCCCGGGCAAGGCGCTGGTCTCGGGCGCCGAAATGTGTGACCGGGTGCGCGCTGCCGTGGATGGGCGAGAGGATCGTGATTTCGTGATCATGGCGCGCACCGATGCGCGCGCCAGCGAGGGGCTGGCCGCTGCGATTGAGCGTGCCGGGGCCTATGTGGAGGCCGGTGCTGACATGATTTTCGCCGAGGCCATGCAGGATCTGGACGATTACCAGGCCTTCACCCGCGCGCTGGATGTGCCCGTGCTCGCCAATATCACTGAATTCGGCAAAACGCCGTTATATACCCTGGAAGAGCTGGAGTCGGCCGGTGTGGCGCTGGCGCTATACCCGCTGTCGGCCTTCCGGGCCATGAGCAAGGCCGCCCTGGAGGTGTTTCAGACTCTGCGTGCCGAGGGCACGCAACGGCCCGTGCTTGACCATATGCAAACCCGGGACGAGCTCTACGAGGTGCTTGGTTACCACGATTACGAGCGCAAACTCGATGCCCTGTTTGCGAAGGAGGAAGGCTGATGAGCGAAAAGAAAATGGGAACCGGCCTGCGCGGCATCACCGCCGGCGAAACCGGTCTGTGTACTGTCGGCAAGGAAGGCACCGGTCTGACTTACCGGGGCTATGACATCAACGACCTGGCCGAGAACGCCCAGTTCGAGGAAGTGGCCTATCTGCTGCTCTACGGCAAGCTCCCCAACAAGGCCGAGCTTGATGCCTATATCGAGCGCCTCAAGGGTTTGCGTGAATTGCCGGCCACGCTGCGCGAGGTGCTGGAGCGCATCCCCAAAGACGCCCACCCCATGGATGTGATGCGCACCGGCTGTTCCATGCTGGGCAACCTGGAAACCGAGCAGAATTTCGACCAGCAGCAGGACGTGGCTGATCGCCTGCTGGCGGCGCTGCCTTCCATCATCTGCTACTGGTATCGCTACAGCCACGATGGCGAGCGCATCGATACCGCCACCGATGATGAATCCATCGGCGCGCATTTCCTGCACCTGCTGCATGGCAAGACCCCCAACGCCCTGCATGAGGCGGTGATGAACACCTCGCTGATCCTCTATGCCGAGCACGAGTTCAACGCCTCCACCTTTACCGCGCGGGTGTGTGCCTCAACGCTGTCCGACATGCATTCCTGTGTCACCGGCGCCATTGGCTCGCTGCGTGGCCCGCTGCATGGCGGCGCCAACGAGGCGGCCATGGACATGATCGAGCAATGGTCCTCGCCCGAAGAGGCCGAGCGTGAGCTGCGCGGCATGCTGGAGCGCAAGGAAAAGATCATGGGCTTCGGCCATGCCATCTACCGCGAGTTCGATCCGCGTAACGGGGTGATCAAGGAATGGGCGCGCAAGCTCGCCGATGAGGTGGGTGACACCACCCTGTTCCCGGTCTCCGAGCGCGTGGACCAGATCATGTGGGACGAGAAAAAGCTGTTCCCCAACGCTGACTTCTACCACGCCTCGGCCTATCACTTCATGGGCATTCCGACCAAGCTGTTCACGCCGATTTTTGTGATGTCGCGGGTGACCGGCTGGTGCGCGCACATCATGGAGCAGCGGGCCAACAACCGCATTATCCGGCCCAATGCCGACTACACCGGGCCGGACCTGCGTCCCTTTGTGCCCATTGACCAGCGTGACTGATTCGCTGCCGGCGCCCTGCGGGCGCCGGCGGCATAACAACAACTGATGCCGCCCAGCCGGCGCTGACCTGAACAAGCGAGGAACCCCATGGCTGATATTCGTTCCGCCAAGCGACCCAAACCGGACAAGGTGCTGGTCGATATTGTCGACTACGTCATTAAATATGACGTCAGCAAGAGCAAGGAGGCCATGCTAACGGCCCGCCACTGCCTGATGGACACCCTCGGCTGTGGTCTGCTGGCGCTGAACTACCCCGCCTGCACCAAGATGCTCGGCCCGGTGGTGCCCGGCGCCTCCATGACCGGCGGCAGCCGTGTGCCCGGCACCGCTTATGAGCTGGACCCGGTGACCGGCGCCTTCAACATCGGCACCATCATCCGCTGGCTGGACTACAACGACACCTGGCTGGCAGCCGAGTGGGGCCACCCCTCGGATAACCTGGGCGGTATTCTCGCCACCGCCGACTGGCTGAGCCGGCGCAACCTGGCTGCCGGCGACAAGCCGTTGACCATGAAGGCGGTGCTGGAAGGCATGGTCAAGGCGCATGAGATCCAGGGCGTGATTGCGCTGGAGAACAGTTTCAACCGCGTAGGCCTGGATCACGTGATGCTGGTGCGTATTGCCACCACCGCCGTGGTAGCGCAAATGCTCGGCTGCAGTCGGGATGAAATCATCAACGCCGTGTCGCATGCCTGGATTGACGGCTCGGCGCTGCGCACCTACCGCCACGCGCCCAACACCGGCTCGCGCAAGAGCTGGGCGGCCGGCGACGCCACCAGCCGGGGCGTGCGCCTGGCGCTGATCGCCGCGCGCGGCGAGATGGGCTACCCCTCGTCGGTCACGGCAAAGGGCTGGGGTTTTCAGGATGTGCTGTTCAAGGGCAACAAGCTCAAGTTCACCCAGGGCTACGGCACCTACGTGATGGAAAACGTGCTGTTCAAGATTGCCTTCCCGGCCGAGTTCCATGCCCAGACCGCGGTGGAAGCGGCGATGAAGCTGCACGGCAAGGTCAGCGACCGGCTGGATGAGATCGATCGCATCGTGATCGAGACCCAGGAAGCCGGCGTGCGCATCATCGACAAGACCGGACCGCTGGATAACCCGGCCGACCGGGACCACTGTATCCAGTACATGGTCGCCGTGCCGCTGGTCTTCGGCCGCCTGACCGCCGATGACTACGAGGATGCCGTGGCCGCTGATCCCCGCATCGACAAGCTGCGCAGCAAAATGGAAGTCAGCGAGAACAAGCAGTTCAGCAAGGACTACCTGGACCCGAAGAAGCGCTCCATCGGCAATGCTGTGCAGATTTTCTTCAAGGACGGCAGCAAGAGCGAGCGGGTGGCGGTGGAATATCCCATTGGCCATCGCCGCCGGCGCAAGGAAGGCATCCCGGTGCTGGAAGCCAAGTTCGAGCGCAACCTCACCGGCAAGATCCCGGCCAAAAACGCCGGCAAGATCCTGCACCTGTGCGCCGACCAGAAGCGCCTGGAGAAAACCCCGGTGCACGAGTTCATGGATCTGTTTGTGGTATGACCGGGCCGTTGGTCCGGTGTGGTTACGTGGTTACGTGGTTACGTGGTTACGTGGTTATGTGATTATGTGGCTGCAATAAAAAAGCGCCCGGTCCTGTCGGATCGGGCGCTTTTTTCATTGATACTCGGGGCGGATAGCCAGGGCGGCGGGGATGTTCACCGTGGTGTGCAGTTGGGGGCCAGAGGGGCTCGCACCGTCATCCGCGTTCACCGGATAGACCCGCAATGTGCCCTCGTTGCTGTCTTCGTCACTGGTGCCCACATACACCGCACGTCCATCCGGACTGACAGCAATGCTGTGCATGTCGATGCGCCAGGTGTCGGTCCATTCATCCTCGAATGCGACCTGGCCCAGCTGGCCGTCTGTATCAAGGGGGTAGACGCGCAGCGCCAGGGTGGAATCCCCCTGGGCGCCGCCGGTATCGCGCTGACTGACCATGTAAACATGGCGCCCGGAAGGATGCAGCACCACCGCCACACCGGGGTCAGCCAGGCTGCGGGTGTTGTTTGCGTTTAATGTGCCGTCCACCGGCGAGATTGACCAGGCGCGGATTTCCGGGCTGGCCTCGTCACCACTGATGGCAATGAGGGTGGCGCCGTCTGGGGTGACGGCCACGTCCGCTACGGCCTCGAAATCCAGGGTGACTTCAGAACCCGGTGCGCCGCTGTTAACAGCAAGCAGGCTGCGGCGAATACGGCCGTCGTTTTCATCCGTGGCCTCGAACAGAAAGCGGCCCGAGGGGTCAATGGCCATGCCAGTGGTAGTAAAGGTGCGGGGGAAAATATTGCCGGCACCAAAATCCTGTGAATCGGCATTGTAGGCGCGGTAGTGGAAGCTCCCGCCGCCGGCGGTGTAAACATGACGGCCACCCGGAGACAAGGCGATGGCCAGTGGATCCAGATCCTGGGCCCCGCCATCAATAACCTCGTTGGCGGGCAGTTCCGCGCGGCCTTCGGTGTCCAGGCTGAATACCATCAGGCGGCCATTATTCATCGGTGCGCTGCCTTCATTGGCGGCAAACAAGGCGTCGCCCCGGGGATGCACGGCCAGTCCGCGCAGGCCATCCTCGCCGGCGGCAAAACTTTCACGCTGCCCGGGGCGGCCCTGACCGTACAGTACAAAACGTTCGATGGTATCCGAGCCTGATTCCCTGTCCCCGGTGTACAGGTGCGTTGCTGAAAGTTGTGCCGGCCGGCCGGTGCTGAACACCATGCGGCCCGGCCCGGGTCGGGCGAGGGAACCGAAGCGCGGGCTGTACTGGTCGGGTTCAAGATCCTCAATGGCGGCAAACTGCAGGGCCTCGCCATGGGTGGCACCGGAACTGGTGGCATAAAGATACTGACCGCTGGGATCGACCATGGCCCGGCCCACGTCGGCATCCATTGGCGCACCTGGATCGCCATGGGCTGTCAGCGAATTGGTGTCAGGATTAAAGCTGAAAATTTGCACTATGCCATCCCCGCCGACAAAGAGTTTGCGCCCGTCAGGGGCGAGGCTCACGTTATTGGGGATGAAGGCATTCATGCTGTTGAGAAAGTCCAGTGCGCCGTCTGCGGCAATGGCGAAGACCTGGAGGGGATCCACGTCGGGGGCAGCAAGGATTCGCTCACCCACAAGCACCAGACGTTCACCATTGGCGTCAAAGGCCATGTCACGAACAATCAGCGGGCCGTCTGTGCTCTGTGCGCTGTGGCCCTCAAACTGGCTGCCCCCGGCGTTGAGTTCAATTAAAACCAGGCTGTTGTCATCGGGTGCGCTGGCATAAAGAAACCGGCTGTCAGGCGAGATGACCAGTTCACGCAGTCCGGTGGTTATTACATCGTAAATGGCATCGGCGCTAAGCGAGCGATCCTCCTCGTCGATGCCGAAGATACGGGTCGTGGGGACGGCACTTTGCAATACGCTGTACAGGTGCTGACCGTCGCGGGAGATGGCCAGCCCGTAGGGGCGGAAATTGCTGTCCAGCCCGTCAATATCGGCGATGGTGCTGAGGGCTTCGCCATAACGCAACGCCCCACTGGTCGGGTCCGCATGCAGCATGTGAATCTGATCGCCGTCCGGGTCGCTGATGTACAGGGCATCGCCCTCGGGGTGCAGTACCAGGTCAAATACGCTGTCGGCCTGGTTGCCCAGGTACAGGTAGCCGGCGTGGCGGGGTTTGCCGCTGTCGGCGTCAAGCCGATACCAGGACACCGACAGCTCATCCTCATTGAGTACGTAGGCAAAACGCGGCTCGAAGGAAGAACCGCTACTGCTACTGCTGCTGCAGCCGGTGATCAATAGCGTCAGACAGACGAGCAGGATGGTGAAGATTTTGGCGTGCATGCGGTGTGTACCCCCGGCGGTGAACCTGAGCCACGTATAGCACGGATGACCTTACAGCTAACTTACAGCGGCAGATCAGCCCAGGCCGGCGTGGCCGCGGGGGACCAGCGGGCCGCGGGTGCCGCTGTCTTCGGGACCGCTGGCGCTCATGGCCTTTTTGAGTACCGGCCAGTAGCCGTCGCGCGCCACCTCGGCATGGTCGAGCAGGCCGCGCTCGGCCAGCAGCCGGTGGGCGCGGGGCAGGTTGTACTGGGGCACCGACATGAACAGATGGTGCTCCAGATGGTAGTTGACGTTGTGTGGCGCCATCAAAAAACGCACCCACCACGAGGTCAGCGTGGTGCGGGTCTGGCGCAGTTCCTCGCCGGGGTCGGTGACCACCGCATGTTCGGCGATGTTGCGGATGCGCAGCACCACCGAGTAGCCGGTCATCGCCGGCAGCCACCACAGCAGCAAAAAGGCCTCGGGACGCCCGGCGGCGGTGAGCGCCGCCAGCATCAGGGCGTTGGTGATCAGAAAACCGTGCTGGTTGCGGGCGAAAGTGGCGAGCACACGGCTCAGTGGCCGACCTTCCAGGCCGCGTTTGTCCGGTGACAGGCCGGCTGACAGCCGGGCAATAAAGCGATACCGGGCGTAGCCGGTCTGGCCGGTGATATCACGCAGCATCTTGCGGGCGAAGCTGCGGCGGGTCACCGGCAGGGCGGTGGCCAGGCCCAGGTCGGGGTCATCCTCGGTCCAGGTGTTTTTATGATGGCGCAGATGCATGTCGCGGTAGGGCAACATGTTGAGCATCACGGGGTAGGCGGTCAGCCACTGGGTGACGCGGTCATTCCAGCGCACGTTATTGAGCAGCAGGCGATGCGCGCCCTCGTGCATGAGAATGGCAAGCGCCAGATGCCGGCCGCTGATCACAATAAAGCCGAACAGGAAAGTCAGTACGCCCGGTTGCCACACGTACAGCGCCAGGCAGCCCATAATCCAGCCCCAGGTCCAGGCGATACTGCCCAGCCCCCGCAGATCACTCTTGCGGCGCAGCTCGGCCAGGGTGTCGGCCGGCAGATAGTCCGTGGGTCGTGACATGGCGTGCCTCGCTCATCGCGCAAGGTGCCAATCTAGCGTTTTTACCTGGTTTGCGGCAACTCCGGAGCGCTGTCTCAGTCGTCAAACAGCCCGTCGGTATCAGGTATTTCCGGCGGCGGTGGCGCCTTGCGTGCTGCCAGCGCGCGCGGCAGGGTATGCAGCAGGGCAGCGCTGAAAGGCACCCAGATAGTTGCCGCCGCCAGGCTGAGTAGTATCAGGCTCAGTTGCGGTTGCTGTTCGTGCAGGAATATTTCCAGCAACACGCCGATCAGGGCAATGCCAACCATGGCTGCCGCCACGGTCAGCACCACGGTGACCAGGCTGAACCACCACTGCTTCCATACCAGTCGTGCACTATCGCCGAAAGCGGCCAGCACGCCACTCTGGCCCAGGGCGACCATGGTCAGGCCGGGCAGGAACAGAATCGCAAAAAACAGCCCCGGTAATATCAGTGCCGCCGTGCCCAGTCCCACCAGCAGGGCATAGACCAGGATGAAGATCACCATGCCCGGCAGCCGGCTTAAACCCAGGCCGATTTCACTCATGAGGCTGGTGGCGCCGTAGTAGTGACGATTGTGTGCGCGGATCAGCGCCACCACGGTAATAAAAATACCCAGCAGGGCAGAACCGCCCACGGCGGCCCAGATTTCAGGGTCGATCTGTCGGGGTGCGGTCAGGTCCGGTTCCCGGGCCATGAGAAAATCCAGCAACAGATAATCGGCCGCCCCGTAGATCAGGGCCAGCGGCAGCATGGGGATAAACACCGCGGCTATCAGCCGGGTTATGCTGTTGATGGTTTCTTCAAAGTTGACCGGGTCTTCAGCGACATCACGGGGCATGGGCTTGTCCTCCCTGAGGCGCAATCAATGATGCAATGCTTCCGTAAAACCATAGCACGGTCTCAAACTGAACAACGAGAGTGATTGACTTGAACGCAATCCGGGCCGTACTGGGCAAGGAGTTACTGGACAACTTCCGTGACCGGCGGGCGTTGCTGACGGCGCTGTTGCTGGGGCCGCTGCTTGGCCCCTTGCTGCTCGGGTTGCTGGTCGTGCTGTTCAGTGTACAGCTAAGCCCGGCCGACCCCGCCAAAACCACGATGCCCGTGGCGGGCGCGGAGCATGCCCCTGCCCTGATGCAGTTTCTGGCCGGCTACGGGGTGGTCCCCGAGGCGGTGGATACCACGGACCATGAGGCGGCTGTACGCAGCGGCGAGCTGGATTACCTGGTGGTGGTGCCCGAGGACTTCAATGCCCGTCTTGCGGCCGGAGAAACCGTGGCCATCCGGGTGCTGGTGGATGGCTCACGCACCCGCATCCAGCCGCAACGCCAGCGGGTTACGCGTCTGATCGAGGCCTGGGGCGAGCAGGTGGCCGCGCAGCGACTGATGGTGCGGGGCCTGTCGGCGGAACTGCGCGAGCCGCTGCGATTGCAGCAGGAGGATGTGTCCACCGCGCGCCAGCGCAGCGCGCTGCTGCTGGCCTTTCTGCCCTATTCGCTGGTTTTCGGCATTCTGATGGGCGGGTTTTATCTGGCCATTGATGTGACCGCCGGCGAGCGCGAGCGGGGCACGCTGGAGGCGTTGCTTGCCGCGCCGGTGCAGCGCGGGGCGCTGGTGCTGGGCAAGTGGCTGGCGGTGGTCTGTTTCAGCGGCTTTGCCCTGTTGCTGGCCGTGGCGGTGTTTTTGCTCGGACTCGAGCGCCTGCCCTGGGCCTCGCTGGGGCTGGCGCCGCATTTTGGTGTGAGTACGGCGCTGGTGACGTTGGTGATCTACGTGCCACTGGTGTTGTTGGCGGCGGCTGTGCTGATGCTGGTGGCCTCGTTTACCCGCAGCTTCAAGGAGGCCCAGTCGTGGCTGTCAGTGCTGGCCATTGCGCCTATGGCGCCGCTGGTCGTGCATTTCGTCTCTCCTCTGGAAAGCAGCTATGCGCTCATGCTGGCACCGGTGGCTGCGCAACATGTGTTGGCGCTGGAGTTGTTACGTGGCGATGGCGTGATTTTTAGCCATGCCCTGCTGGCTACGCTGGCGGCGCTGGCCTGGACGGTGCTGGCGCTGGTATTGTCGATGCGCTTGTACGCCCGCGAGCGGCTTTTGAATGTGGGCCAGACTTGACAGCCGGACTGGCTCTGTCAGGATTTGCGGGCGCTGCCAGTACATCAGCGTTTCGCTGGTTTGTTAATCACCAAACTTTAGAGGCATGGAGTAAAAAATGACGACAAGAAATGGACTGCTGCTGGGTTTTGTGCTGCTGTTTGTCGCCGGTTGTGCGAGCCCCACCAAAGTGGATGTGAGTCAGAGCTGGGATGCTTCGCCGGGTGAGCGTTTTGCCTATGAGATCGACACGCAGGCCGAGATCTCTGATGAAGGGCTGCAGATTCTGGATGACCGGCTGCAGGCGTTGCTGGAGAAGACCCATGACCGTGCTCCGGCTGAAACCACCCGCACTGTGGCTATTGTGATTACCGATTACCGCATGCGCCACGGCGCGGCGCGCTACTTTCTGGGCTGGTTTGCCGGCGCGGATCACATTGTCAGTGATGTCACCGTGAGCGATGCGAGCAGTGGCGACGTGCTGGGTGAATACAATGTGCATTCCCGCACCACGGGTGGCGGGACTGCCCGGGCGCTGATCGAGGATCACGCTAACCACATTGTGCGCTATCTGGAAAGCGGCGGCGCTGAATAACAGGCCGCCAGGCTATTGAGCCATTGGGCCCCGCCATCTGGCGGGGCCTTTTTATGTCCTCAGTGTTTTCTGCCCTGGCTAGTCCACTTCGAGCAGGCGCACCTCGCCCCAGTCCAGCGCCTCGAGTTGTGGCCGCAGCGATTCGGCATCGCCGACGACAACCCAGAGCAGTCCATCGGGCTCGCCCAGGCGGGTGGCTGCCTGCATGACCGTGTCGGGTTCAAGCGCCCTGGCATCGCTAATGAAGTGATCGTAATAATCATCATCCAGGCCATGTATGGCAATGGAACTGAGGCTACCGGCAATCTGGGCGGTGGTTTCATGGCGCCCCGGAAGCTGGCGGGTCATGCGATTGACGACCCGCGCCAGCTCTTCCTCGCTGATCGGGCGAGACCGGCTTTGCAGCGCCTCAAGTTCGGTGCGGATTTCGCGCATGGCCGCGCCGGTGTGTTCCGGTGTAACCGGGGCGCTGATCAGGAAAGGCCGCGCGCCCCGCGCCCCGCCCAGTCGGCTGCTCACGCCGTAAGACCAGCCACGCTGTTCACGCAGGTTGCGGTTAAGCCGCGCGCTGAAGCTGCCGCCCAGTACGGCATTGGCGGCACGCAGGGCGATATCATCGGGGTCACTGCGCGGTGGTGCGATGGCGCCGGCCAGCACCAGGCCCTGACGTGCCCCGGGGCGGTCAAGCAGAAACACGCGGGGGCGGTCGTTTGCTGTGTGTGCTTCGGTGAGCGGGGTCTGCGGCCGTTCACCTTCCCCACGCCAGTCACCAAAATGGGCTTCAACCTTGTCGCGCAGGGCATCCATGCTGATGTCCCCCACCACCACCAGAGTGGCGCCTTCCGGGCGGAACCAGCGGCGGTGATAGTCAAACAGGTCATCCTGATCCAGAGCCTCGATGGCGGCCCTGGTGCCGCTGCCGGTAAAGGGCTGGGCATAGGGGTGGCCCTCGCCATAGAGCAGGGGCGGCAATACCCGGGAGGCCATGGCCGAGGGGTCGCTGCGTTCCTGTTCGATGCGCGCCAGGCGCTGCTGGCGGCGGCGCTCAAATTCGCCGGAGGGGAAAGCCGGCTGGCGCACCATTTCCGCAAACAGCGCCATGGAATCGTCGAGCCGTGCCTGCAGGGCTGACAGGCTGAGCGTGGCTGTATCGAGCCCGCTTGAAGCACTGATATTGGCGCCCAGATTTTCCTGTCGCGCGGCCAGTTCCAGTGCGGTTGAGTCCCGTGTGCCTTCACTGAGCATGCCCAGTGCCAGCGAGGGCAGCCCCGGGCGTTCGGGTTCGCCGGCATCGCCGCCTTCCAGAATCAGTCGAGCCTCAACCAGCGGGGTGTCGGCGCGTCGGGCCAGGCGGATTTCCAGCCCGTTGGCCAGTTGCAGTTTCTCCACCGGCGGCAGTGCGAGGTCGGGCGGCGTGTCGACCTCCGGCAGGCGCGTGCGGTCCACCGGATCCTCGCCAGCCGCTTTCGGACTATGTGGCTGGACGATCACGGTCAGTGCGTTGTCATCAATCCACTGGCGCAGGGTATGCAGGACCTGCCCCCGGCTGGCAGTAATGTAGCGCTGCAGGCCCTCGCGCCAGCTTGCCGGATCACCGCCGTAGACCTCGCTCATGGCGAGCAGGTCAGACTTGCCGCCGAAGCCGCCCACGCGCTCCATGCCGCGCACAAAGCCGGCATAGCCGGCCGTGCGCGCCCGGTTCATTTCATCTTCAGTGGGCCCGCGCCGGACCAGACGATTGATTTCCTGATCCATGGCCTGTTCCAGGGCGGCTATATCGGCATCCTCGCGGGCAGTGGCCACCACCATGAACTGGCTGCCGATCTCTCCCGTGCTGACAAAGGCGCTGACACCGGTGGCCAGCTGGTCCTCGCGCACCAGTCGCCGGTGCAGCCGGCTGTCGCGGCTGCCACCCAGCACCCAGGCGCCCAGCGACAGCCAGTCGCGTTCGGCCGAATCCCAGCCGGGGACGTTCCAGCTGCGGTAAATGCGGGCCTGCGGGACATCCTCGCGGAGTTGCTTGCGACGGGGTTCGTTCAGTCGCGTCACCCATTGCTCCAGGCGGTCGACCGGCGGCCCCGAACGAATGTGGCTGAAATAGTATTCAACCTGTTCAATGACTTCATCGGTGTCCACCGCGCCGGCCACCACCAGCACCGCATTGGCGGCGCCATAAAATCGCCGGTGCCAGTCACGCAGGTCATCCAGAGAGGCATTGTTGAGATCGGCCATGGAACCGATCGTGGGCCAGTGATAGGGGTGCTCGGGCGGATAGCTGTGGCGCAGGATGGTCTTGTAGACCTCGCCGTAGGGCCGGTTGGCGCGCTGGCGTTTTTCATTTTCCACCACCCCGATTTCAGTATCCACGCGCTCGCGGGTGATGGTGCCGGTGAAATGGGCCATGCGGTCGGATTCCAGCCACAACACCCGATCCAGGGCGGTGACCGGCACATTCTGGAAATAATTGGTGCGATCACGGCTGGTGGTGGCGTTCATGCTGGTGGCGCCAAGCGCCTCCAGCGTGGCGAAAAAATCCTGATCGTGGTGTTCCGAGCCCAGATACATCAGGTGCTCAAACAGGTGCGCAAAACCGCGCTCACCTTCACCCTCGTCGCGTGAGCCCACGCGGTACCAGAGGTTGACTGCGGCCACCGGGCTACGGTGGTCCTCGTGCACGATCAGTACCAGGCCGTTATCCAGGACATGGCGGGTAAAGGGAATCTCCGGCACAGTCAGGGCGAGCGTGTCGTTGGTTTCATCATTGCCTGCCGGCGCGCAGGCGCTTGCCAGCAGTGCGAGCAATAACAAGGGCCACACGGCCTGGTGGCGGCACAATCTCTGAAACAGGAGCATGCTGTTTGTCCGGTTAGTGGTTTTACAGCTCAGGCCGGCATAATCGCATGCCTTGAATCCCTGTAAAAGCGCTCTGCAAGCTGTACAAGCGCGGGGTTACATCCGGCCGCGCAGGGGGTAAAATGCGCGGCTGGATTTTCGTCATCAACCTGAGTGTATTCAAACCCCGGAGGCTGCATGCCCACCACCTACACTGCTCCCCTGCGTGATTTAAAGTTCGTCATCCACGAGTTTCTGGATCTGGCGCCCTACAGCGAGTTGCCCGCCTTCAGCGAGGCCAGCCCCGATATTATCGATGCCATCCTGGAAGAGGGCGGCAAGCTGTGCGAGCAGGTGCTGCACCCGATCAATATGAGCGGTGATGAGGAAGGCTGCAGCTGGAACAATCACGAGGTCACTACGCCCAAAGGCTTCCGCGAGGCCTACCAGACCTATGTGGAAGGCGGCTGGTCGGGCCTGACTTCTGATCCGGAATATGGCGGACAGGGCCTGCCGCACCTGGTGGGGCTTTGCATGTCCGAGATGATCAGCGCGGCCAACACCTCCTTTGGCATGTACCCGGGACTGTCCCATGGCGCCTGGGCGGCCATTCACAACCACGGCTCGCAGGAACAGAAGGACAAGTATCTGCCCAAACTCACTTCGGGTGAGTGGACCGGCACCATGAACCTTACCGAGCCGCACTGTGGTACGGATCTGGGCCTGATTCGCACCAAGGCCGAGCCGCAGGATGACGGCAGTTATCGCATCAGCGGCACCAAGATCTGGATTTCAGCCGGCGAGCACGACATGGCGGAGAATATTATCCACCTGGTGCTGGCGCGGATTCCGGGGGCACCGGAAGGCACAAAGGGCATCAGCCTGTTCATTGTCCCCAAGTACATGGTCAATGACGATGGCAGCCCGGGTGAGCGCAACGGGGTGCGCTGCGAATCCATCGAAAAGAAGATGGGCATCAAGGCCTCGGCCACTTGCGAGATGGGTTTCGACAAGGCCACCGGTTTCCTGGTCGGCGAGGAGAACAAGGGCCTGCGCTGCATGTTTACCATGATGAATGCTGCCCGCCTGGGCACTGGCATCCAGGCGCTGGGCGTGGGCAGTGTGGCCTACCAGAATGCCGTCGCTTTTGCCCATGAGCGCTTGCAGATGCGTGCGCTCAACGGTCCGCAGTATCCGGACAAGCCGGCCGACCCCATCATGGTGCATCCCGATGTGCGGCGCATGCTCATGACCTGCCGCGCCTTTGTCGAGGGGGCCCGTGCGCTGGCCCTGTACACGGGCTTGCAGCTTGATCTGGAGCATATGCACCCGGATCAGGCGGTGCGCGAGAAGGCCGGCGACTGGGTGGCGCTGATGACCCCCATCATCAAGGCCTACTTCACCGATATGGGTTCGGAAACCGCCAATCTGGCGATGCAGGTCTTTGGCGGCTCCGGCTACATTCGCGAGACGGGCGTTGAACAGTTTGTGCGTGATGTGCGCATTACCCAGATCTACGAGGGCACCAACGGCGTGCAGGCGCTGGATCTGGTCGGCCGCAAGTTGCCCTCAAAAGGCGGCGAGACCCTTAATGCCTTCATTGAGCCGGTCAAGGCTTTCATTGATGAGCACCAGGGCGACAGTGACATGGCCGAGTTTGTCGAGCCGCTGTCCGAGGCCTTCGACGGTTTGCAGCAAACCATCCACTGGCTGTTCGGCAAGATGATGGAAGACCGCGAGGAAGCCGGTGCGGCGTCCAGCGACTTCCTGCGCCTGTTCGCGCTGGTGGCCATGGGTTATGTCTGGGCACGCCAGGCGGCGATTGCCCACGCGCGGCTCAAGGACAACAGCGGCGAGCAGGGTTTTTATGAGAGCAAGCTGGCCACGGCGCGTTTCTTCATGACCCGCATGCTGCCCGACAGTGCCGGTCTGATGCAGCGCATCCGTGCCGGCGCCGGGCCGGTGATGGGGCTTGATGCCGAGGCTTTTTAAGCTCACTGTCAGCAGTGTAAATCCTGTCCACAGAGACGGCGGCCGGCCTGGTCCGGCCGCCGCATTGGCAAGGGTGAGATGGCTGATCTGACGACACCGGAACGCCCCGGGGACGAAGAACGCGACGACCGCGAGGAATACCATCTGCGGTTGCGCAACCTGCGTCACGCCGACTATGACGACGTCAAGGAAATCATGGACGCCGTCTATGGCGAGCTTGACGGCGCCTGGAGCCGGCGCGAGTTCGAGAACATCATCACCCTGTTCCCGGAAGGCCAGATCTGTGTCGAGGACAATGGCAAGATCATCGCCGGCGCGCTCACCCTGGTGGTCAACTACGATCGCTATGGCGATCAGCACACCTACGATGAGATCACCGGCTTCGGTGAGTTCACTACCCACGACCCCGATGGTGACGTGCTCTACGGTGTGGATGTGTTCGTGCATCCCGAGTACCGCGATATGCGTCTGGGGCGGCGGCTGTATGACGCCCGCAAGGAGCTCTGCCAGAACCTCAACCTGCGCGGCATTATCGCCGGCGGGCGCATCCCGGGCTACAAAAAATACGCCAGGGAGATGCCCCCGGAGAAGTACATTGAACTGGTCAAGCGCAAGGAAATACGCGACCCCATCCTGAGCTTCCAGCTCGCCAATGATTTCCATGTGCGCCGGGTGATCACCGGCTATTTGCCCGAGGACAAATCCTCGCACGCTTACGCCACCCTGGTGGAATGGAACAATATTTTTTATCAGCAGCGCGAGCAGCCGCTGATCGGCGCCGAGAAGGCGGTGGTGCGCGTTGGTACCGTGCAGTGGCAGATGCGCCGGGTGGCCTCGCTGGAAGAGTTGATGCAGCAGGCGGAGTTCTTCGTCGATGCGCTGGCCGGCTACAAGGCCGACTTTGCCCTGTTCCCCGAGATGTTCAACGCACCATTGATGGCGCAGTTTGACAAGGGCGGCCCGGCCGAAGCGGTGCGCGGTCTGGCCGGCTACACCGACCAGATCGTCGAGGCCATGCTCGATCTGGCGGTGAGCTACAACATCAACATTATCGCCGGCAGCATGCCCGTCTACCGCGACCAGAGCCTGTACAACGTCAGTTTTCTGTGTCGCCGCGACGGCACCATCGAGGAGCAGTACAAGCTGCACATCACCCCCGACGAGCGTGCCTACTGGGGCATGCGCGGTGGCGACAGTTTGCGCGTTTTCGATACAGATGTCGGCAAGATCGGCATACTTATCTGTTATGACGTGGAGTTCCCGGAGCTTTCGCGCCTGCTGTCCGAGCGCGGCATGCGCCTGCTGTTCGTGCCCTACTGGACCGATACCAAGAACGGCTATCTGCGCGTGCGCCATTGCGCGCAGGCCCGCGCCATCGAGAACGAATGCTACGTGGCCATCACCGGCAGTGTCGGCAACCTGCCCAATATCGAGAATATCGACATCCAGTACTCACAATCGGCGGTGTTCTGTCCCTCGGACTTCGCCTTTGACCGTGATGGCATCGCCGCCGAGAGTACCCCCAACACCGAAATGACCCTGATCGTGGACCTGGATATGGAAAAGCTGGTCGAGCTGCGCAAGGAAGGCTCGGTCCGCAACTACCAGGACCGCCGCCGCGATCTCTACCAGGTGCAGTGGCTGGGGGAAAATGAATGACCCCGCTTCGCGGGGCGTCTAAAGCCCAAGGTCTAAAGTCTTAAGACGCGGGCGCCTGAGGTGGCTGGGGGCCTGGCGGGATGTGCTCAGGGTTGTTTTGGCGTTTTGGGATAAAAAGCCTGAACCATGAAGAGCACGAAGGGCATGAAGGGGTGTGTTGGGGGTAGCTGATGTCATGGGGGCGGATACCCGGATAGCCTGGCCGAGGAGCAACTGGGGTCTAAGCTGTGCCGTCATTCCCGCGCAGGCGGGAATCCAGAAATGACCTGCAGTGCCTGTGGGTCTCCGCCTTCGCGGGGACGACGCCACTCACGACCGGTTTTTTCTCTCTGATCCTTCATGTTCTTCTTTTCTTCATGGTTCAGGCTTTTGGCGGCCTGTAATTCACCCCGTGGCTGTCCCGACAAGGCCCCACACACCCCAGGTGCCCGCCGTCTGAAAACTGAACACTTCAAACTGGAAACTTGTCCGGACACAGATGTTGGTCAGGGTGGCGCGGGCCGTTTATGCTCATGGTCTGATGATTAATCCGGGGGTGTGATGATGGGTCGGGTGCGATTGGTGGCGGGGGTGCTCGGGGTGGTGTTTGTGGTCAGCCTGAGAAGGCTGTTGAAAGGGCGCAAGCATCCGGCATGGTCGTGGCGCATGGAGTGGCTGGCCGAAGCGGTGCGCCATGTGGTCCTGCGGGCGGGCCTGGACGCTGTAGCCGGAAACCGGGGCTCCGGTAGCAAGCAACAACACCAGCAAGCCACCCCGGAACGCGAATTGCGTGGCGGCATTCGCTGGCGTCGTGCGGAAATGGCCGGTCTGCGGTGTGAGATTCATACGCCGCCCGACTGGAACGAACAACAACCCACCGTGTTGTATCTGCATGGTGGTGGCTACGTGGCGCTTTCGCCCGCCACGCATCGCGATCTGGTTGCCCGTATTGCCAAAGCCTCGGGCGCCCGCTGCGTGGTGCCGAACTATCGCAAGGCCCCCAAAAATCCCTTTCCCGCAGCCATCGACGACGCCCTTGCCTGCTATCGCGCGCTGGTGGATGAAGGGGTTAACCCCGAGCGCCTGGTGGTGGGCGGGGATTCAGCCGGTGGCGGCCTGAGCCTGGCGCTGTTGCAGCGCCTGCGCGAGCAGGGCGAACCCCTGCCGCGCGCGGCTTTTCTGCTCTCGCCGTGGGTGGATCTGGAATTCACCGGGACAAGCATCGATACCAATGCGCCCTACGACTACCTCAGCCGTGCCCGGCTTGAGGAAGCCAGTGGTCATTATCTGGCCGGGCACGACCGTCGCGATCCCCTGGTCTCGGCCGTGTTCGCGGATCTCACCGGTTTGCCACCGTTGCTGGTGCAAACCGGTGACGCCGAGCTTTTTTATGACGAGAACTGCCGTTTAGTCGAGCGCGCCCGCGCCGCTCAGGTGCCGGTGACCCATGAGGTGGCCCCCGGCATGATCCACGTCTACCCGGTTTTCGCCCCCGTGCTCGAACAAGCCCGCCAGGCTATCACCACCATCGGCAACTTCGTGCGCACCCAGGCAGGATCTCTGTAACCACCGAAGACACCGAGCGCACCGACTGGGAAAATATAAATAGGCGTAAAGCCTGAGGCGCGACGAATTAATCAGCGTTTCCCTGGGCAGGTAGTCGGCCAGGTGTTGGCTGGATGCTGTGTAGAACTACAATTCAGGTGCTCAAGGAGGAGTGGTTAATGAGTCGTTATGCTGTGACCGGGGAAGAGGGGCGCAATGAACCTGGTTCACAAGGGCGCGTCCTCGCGAACAAGCCTGGTATTACTGACCCTGCGGATATGGATGCAGTAGAGCTGGATTTGCTTTTAAGGCTTTATGAGGAAGTATTGCCAGAAGTGCGTGATGACCAGATGCTGAGTGCGGCGCTGATTATGGAGTGGCACCGGAAGTGGCTCGGCAATTTGTATCGCTGGGCTGGTCAGCTACGATCCGTGGACCTGGCGAAAGATGGCTTTCCTTTCGCCAATGCAGCGCAGCTCCCCAAGCTCTTGCGTGAATTTGAATCCGGAGTTCTTGAAGCGCTGACGCCTTGCAGGGCAATGTCGCCCGAACAGGCAGTCCGGGCAATTGCAGTTGTGCATGTTGAGTTGGTTTTGATTCACCCGTTTCGTGAAGGTAACGGCAGGCTGGCAAGGTTTGTCGCCGACGTGATGGCTTCACAGGCAGGGCTGGACCATCTGGATTACAGTGCCTGGGGAGAAAAACAAGAAAAGTATATTGCCGCCATCCATGCCGGGATGGATGGCAACTACAAGCCTATGGAGAGTCTTTTCAGGCGAGCTTCAGGTGTTTGAATCGCGGTGATTTACGGGACTTCAGCCGTGCCTCAATAGAGGCGACAGGCTCCCCCGTCTCAATGGCGGTGGAACTGGCAACAGTCCGGATAACACGCATACGATTCGTGCGGACCGGGGGGCGCCCCTTGAGAGATTTAACTCGACGCATTTTGAATCCCTCACCCCGTATGTCGAAACCGTTGCCATTTTACCACAATACGGGCCTGTTCGGCATGAAACGGGGTTGTTTGGCCGGTTTCGTGTGGCAGTGCATCCGGGATAGGGTTATGACTTTTATGAGCCTTGAACGTGCCACAATTCCATCCCGGTCAGCCCCCCACTCACATCAGGCGCCCGCCGTCCTGCAACTTTAGACTTTAGACCTTAGACGCCCGGCCGAAGGCCGGGCTATTGTTGTTGTGCCCGCGCCTGCCATTCGGCCAGGCGGCGCTTGTAGTCGTCGAGGGCCTCAATGTACTGATCGAAGATGCAGGGGTCGCAGCCGCTTTCGCAGCAGTCCTGCGGCAGCGGTTTTTCCGGGGGCTCCGGTTTGGGTGGCAGCGGCTTGTCTGCCATGACGGCACCTTCGAGTCTGGTCTTGATCGCCACCATTGTAACGCGCTGGCGCACGGGGTTAATCCGTGCTTCCCTGAGTCCGTATAATAACCGCGTCACCCTCACTGCAAGGAGCACACCGGACATGGCCATGAAAACCATTAATCGTCGTTTTATTTCGGGGCTGCTGGCGATCCTGCCGCTGGTAGCTACCCTGGGGCTGCTCTACTGGCTGGTGATAACCGCCGAGTCGTTGCTGGGCGGTTTTTTGCGGATGATCCTGCCCGAACTGCTTTATTTCCCCGGGTTGGGTTTGCTGGCGGCGATCGGGCTGGTGTTTCTGGTGGGTTTTCTGCTCGATGCCTGGTTGTTCCGCAAGTTGATTGAATGGGCCGACGGGTTGATGGCGCGGATCCCGCTGGTACGCTCGATCTATATGGGGGTACGGGATTTCGCCGATTATTTCTCCGAGGAAGGCCGCAAGAAGAACTTTAACCGGGCGGTGGTGGTGCACTTCGGCGAGGGCCGGCGGCTGATGGGGCTGGTCACCCGCGAGGACTTCGAGGCCTTGCCTGACACCGTGGGCAAAAAAGGCGATGTGGCGGTGTATTTGCCCATGAGCTTCCAGATCGGCGGCTATACCCTGATGCTGCCGTCCGATCAGGTCGAAACCGTGGACATGAACGCCGAGGACGCGCTCAAGTACATCCTCACCGGCGGCATCACCCGCAAGGCAGGCGACGGGCTTTAACCCGGCCTTCGGCCGGGCGTCTAAAGCCCAAGGTCTAAGGTCTTAAGACGGGGGGTGCCTGACAGGTTGGGGTCTGTCGGGATGTGTGTGGCGCATATTCATGACTTTATCAAAAGCTAACCATGAAGGGCATGAAGCACATGAAGGAGTGAATGTCCGGGGGAGCTGATGTCGTGGGTGCGGATGCCCCGACAGTTTGGGTGAAGCGGCAGTCTCAGGAAGAACCTGGCATTTGATTTTCCCCGTCATTCCCGCGCAGGCGGGAATCCAGAAACCATCTGAAGTGCCTCTGGGTCCCCGCCTGCGCGGACAAGGCCTGAGACGTAACGAATTAATCAACGTTTCCTTTAAAGACTGAGCGGCTTCCGGGTGCCCGCCCCAACAAGCACACCTTCAATATCTTCATGCTCTTCATGTTCAGCTTTTTGATTTTTTATCTTGCGTGCATTTCGCGGCCAGACTCAGGATGCCCGGTTTTTCTCCCATTGTTCGATGGTGTCGATGAGGGTGAGGGCGCCGGCGTTGAGCCATTTTTCGGCTTCCTCGCGCAGCCCGGCCTGTAGCGCCGGCCAGGCCGCCAGGGTGTCACCGTCGCCGGCTTCAAGTACGCCCTCGGTGGCGAGTTGTTCGCTGGCGCGTTCCAGCGCGTCCAGGCAGTCGGCGACGGCGGTTTCGGGCAGGCCCGCCTCGCGCAGGGCCATCACGCAGGCGCCGCGCGCGGCGAGTGCCAGGGCGAGCTCATCCCGCATATCTCCACAGCAACCGGCGAGCAGGTTGATCTGGCGCATCAGGGTGAGCATGGCGGGCATATCATTGATCATTGCCGCGTCGCCGCGGCGGGCGGCAATGGCGGCATTGACCTTGAGGGGTAGCGCCACCACGCGCTGGTAACGGACGGGGTCGAGTTGCGGGAAGTCCTCGTCGGCAGGTAATTCGCTCACGGCTGTAACCAGTCACCGGGGTCGGTGTCAGCCTCGCCAAGGTGAATGAAGTCGTACAGGTCAGTGTCGGCCAGGTGCGAGGGGGCGACGTTTTTCAGCGCGGCAAAAATGCGGTCACTTCGCCCCGGCGCGGTGCGTTCCCATTCGGCCAGCATCTGCTTGATGGCCTGGCGTTGCAGATTGTCCTGCGAGCCGCACAGGTTGCAGGGGATGATGGGATACTCCCGCAGCTCGGCGTAGCGGGCGATGTCGGCCTCGGTGCAATAGGCCAGCGGCCGGATGACCACGTGCTTGCCGTCATCGCTCAGCAGCTTGGGTGGCATGGCCATGAGCTTGCCGCCGTGAAACAGGTTGAGAAACAGTGTCTCGATGATGTCGTCACGGTGATGGCCCAGGGCGATGCGGGTCATGCCGTGCTCGGCGGCGTATTCATACAGCGCGCCACGGCGCATGCGTGAACACAGTCCGCACATGGTCTTGCCCTCGGGCACGACCCGGGTCACAACGCTGTAGGTGTCTTGCTCGATCACATGCCAGGACACACCGAGGGATTCCAGATACTCGGGCAGCACATGTTCGGGGAAGCCGGGCTGTTTCTGGTCCAGGTTGACCGCATGCAGTTCGAAATGCACCGGCGCGTTGCGCTGCAGGGAGAGCAGCATGTCGAGCAGGGTGTAGGAATCCTTGCCGCCTGACAGGCACACCATCACCCGGTCGCCCTCGCCGATCATTTGATAGTCCTGGATGGCGCGGGCGACGTTGCGGCGCAGGCGTTTCTCCAGCTTGTGCTGACTGACCGGAGTCTTGTGGGCGGCGACGGCCATGCGCATCACTCGTGTGGCTGTAAAACGGGCGCCTATTGTACCTGCGCGGCGGTCGGATAATGAAGCCGTGCCCGGCGACGGGCGCCCGAGTCATGTACAATTCGCGGTCCCGATCCGCTGGTGTGGATCGCCTGGATTCGACGAGCCGGAGGCAGCAAGTGGAGCAGTTCGAAGGTACAACTATTCTGGTCGTGCGCCGTGGTGACAGTGTCGTCATTGGCGGTGACGGTCAGGTGTCCATGGGCAATACTGTGATGAAGGGCAATGCGCGCAAGGTGCGCCGGCTGTATCGTGATCAGGTGTTGGCGGGCTTTGCCGGGGGTACGGCGGATGCTTTTACCCTGTTTGAGCTGTTTGAGGGCAAGCTGGAAAAACACGGTGGCAATCTGGTGCGCGCGGCGGTGGAGCTGGCCAAGGACTGGCGAAGTGATCGCATGCTGCGGCGGCTGGAGGCGCTGCTGTGTGTTGCGGACAGCAAGGATACGCTGGTGATTTCCGGTAATGGCGATGTGATCGAGCCCGAGCACGAGGTAATTGCCATTGGTTCCGGTGGCCCCTTTGCCCAGGCAGCGGCGCTGGCACTGGTGCGCAGCACGGAACTCGGTGCCCGCGAGGTGGCCGAACAAGCACTGGGTATTGCCGCGGATATTTGCGTCTACACCAACCACCAGCTCACATTTGAATCCCTTTAACCCGACACAGGCAGGACAACACAGCCCATGTCACAGATGACCCCCCGTGAGATTGTCCAGGAACTGGACAAGCATATTGTCGGCCAGGCCCCGGCCAAGCGTGCCGTGGCGATTGCGCTGCGCAACCGCTGGCGTCGCCAGCAGGTGGATGAGCCGCTGCGCAGCGAGGTCACGCCCAAGAACATCCTGATGATCGGGCCCACCGGCGTGGGCAAGACCGAGATTGCACGGCGCCTGGCGCGTCTGGCACGGGCGCCCTTTATCAAGGTAGAGGCGACGAAATTCACCGAAGTTGGATATGTTGGTCGAGAAGTTGACTCGATCATACGCGATCTTGTTGATGCCGCCGTGGCCATGAGTCGCGAGCAGGCCATGGACAAGGTGCGCTTCCGGGCCGAGGAAGCGGCCGAGGACCGCATCCTGGATATCCTGCTGCCGCAACCGCGTAGCGCCGGCCATGAGCAGCCGGCTCGCGACGAGGGCAGCGACACGCGCCAGAAGATGCGCAAGAAACTGCGCGAGGGCGACCTCGACGAGCGCGAAATCGAGATTGATGTGCAGGCAGCGCAGATGGGCGTGGAGATCATGGCCCCGCCCGGCATGGAGGAGATGACCAGCCAGTTGCAGAGCATGTTCCAGAATATGAACGGCGGTCAGCGCAAGCGCCGCAAGCTCAAAATCCGCGATGCCATGAAGGTGCTTGCCGACGAGGAAGCCGCCGGCATGATCAACGAGGACGAGATCCGCATGAATGCCGTGCGCAACGTGGAAGACAACGGCATTGTGTTTATCGACGAGATCGACAAGGTCACACGCACTACGGAAGTGGCCAGCGCTGATGTCTCGCGCGAGGGCGTGCAGCGGGATCTGTTGCCGCTGGTGGAGGGCTGCACGGTGAGCACCAAGTACGGCACGGTGCGTACCGATCACATCCTGTTCATTGCCTCCGGCGCCTTTCATGTGTCGCGACCTTCGGACCTGATCCCCGAGCTGCAGGGGCGCCTGCCCATACGGGTGGAGCTGGAATCCTTGCGCACCGAGGATTTTGTGCGCATTCTGGTGGAGCCGGACGCCTCTCTGACGCGCCAGTATGAGGCTTTGATGGCTACCGAAGGGGTGTCGCTGACATTCGCCGAGGATGGCGTGCGCCGCGTCGCCGAGGTGGCCAGCCAGGTCAACGGCAGCACTGAAAACATCGGTGCCCGGCGGCTGCACACAGTGATGGAGCGCCTGCTGGAAGAGATTTCCTACAGGGCCTCCGACAGTGGCGGTCAGAGCGTGACTGTGGATGCGGCCTACGTGGACGAGCACCTGGGCGATCTGCTGGCCAACGAGGACCTGAGTCGCTATATCCTGTAACCATGTCTGCCAGCGCACAAAAACCTGTCCCGCGGCCATCGCGCCTGGTCCTGCACCGGCGCTCGCGCGTGCTCGAGATTCATTTCGAGGACGGGCAGGTGTTCAATCTGGATGCCGAATACCTGCGGGTGTTCTCGCCCTCGGCCGAAACCCGTGGTCACGGGCCGGGTCAGGAAGTCCTGCAGGTAGGCAAGGAAAACGTGGCCATCACTAACGTGGAGCCGGTGGGCCATTATGCCGTGCGCCTGCATTTTGACGATGGTCACAACAGCGGGCTTTACTCCTGGCGCCTGCTCTACGAGCTGGGCGAGCAGCACGAGCAGAACTGGCGGCGTTATCTGGAGCGGCTGCAAAAGGCTGGCTATGAGCGCAAGCCCCGGCAGGATGAGCCATGAGCCGCGAGCGTGACACCACCCATTTCGGCTACCAGGAAATTCCGCGCGGGGAGAAGACCTCGCGGGTGCGCAATGTATTTGACTCGGTGGCCGGCCAGTACGATCTGATGAATGACCTCATGTCCATGGGGCTGCACCGGCTGTGGAAGCGTATGGCCATCAGCCTGCTGTCGCCGCAGCCCGGCGAGGTGGCGCTGGACCTGGCCGCCGGCACCGGGGATCTTTCCGCGGCGCTGGCCGGGCGCGTGGGCGAGGAGGGTCATGTGATCTCCTCGGATATCAATGCCGCCATGCTGGGGCTGGGACGTGATCGTCTGATTGATCGTGGTGTGGTGGCCAATGTCTCCTGGGCGCTGGCCAATGCCGAGAAACTGCCCTTCGCCGATGCCAGCTTTGATCTGGTGAGCATCGGCTTCGGCCTGCGCAATGTCACCGACCAGCGCGCCGCCCTGGTCGAGATGCACCGCGTGCTGCGCCCCGGGGGCCGGGCGCTGGTACTGGAGTTTTCGCGTCCGGTGTTGCCGGCGTTGTCGCCGGTGTATGACTGGTATTCCTTCAATGTGTTGCCGACGCTGGGGCGTTGGGTGGCCGGTGACGCCGACAGTTATCGCTATCTGG
>PWYF01000227.1 GCA_003567955.1 Thiotrichales bacterium | reverse complement strand
TGTTGTTCCACGACCTGCCGTGGTGGGTGTTTGTGCTGGCCTACACGCTGTTTCTGGGGCTGGTGCTGTGGAGTTGGTGGCGTTGGCCGCCATACCGGCGCGGCCGGCCGGTGTTGCCCTGATCAGCTCACCAGTCGCTCAAAGATCCGGAAACCGGCGATATAGGTGCCGGCGGCTGAGCCCAGGGTGGCAAACAGGAACACCAGCAACACCCGCGAGACCCGGTTTCGCCACCAGCCCGTGATATGGGCCACATCCTTGCGCAGGCGGGAGAAATCACGCACATAGGGGCGGCGCAGGGTCAACTCCACCGTGGCCACCACCAGCCCGGCGCCAATGGTGGGGTTGAGCGAGGTCAGGGGCGCGGCGATAAAAGCGGCAATCACTGTCAGGGGATGCGCCAGCGCGGCGGCCGCGCCGGCGGCCGAGAGTGTGCCGTTGATCAGCACCCAGTCGACGACCATTTGCAGCCCCAGCTCCGTGCTGCGCATAAAGCCGGCGATAAAACCGCCAATAATCACGGCCACGACCACCCAGGGCAGGGCGCGGATCCAGCGGGCGGTGGGCGGCACGGTCTCAAGTCGGGCAAGTTCGGCCTCCGGCTGTGGCGGTGCCGGCGCTTCCAGCAACCCGGCGACACCGTCCAGATGACCGGCGCCCAGCACCACCAGCACATTTTTCGGCTGGTGGCGGCGCCGCTCCTGTTCCAGGCGCAGGGCCATGTAATGATCGCGTTCCTCGATCAGCGGCTTGTAGAGCACGCGTGAGCGGGAGGCAAACTCGGCAAAGGTGCTCTCCAGGATGTCACCCTGCTTGAGCCGCTCGATGTCATCTTCGGTGATTTTCTCGCTCGAGAGCAGGCTGGCCAGCAGACCGGAAAGCAGGCTCATGCGCTGCCACCAGGGCGCTCCGCGATAGACGCGACGCAGCGTTATGCCAATTTCCCGGTCCACCAGTTGCAGCGGCAGCCCGGCTTCATCGGCGGCCTTGATGGCCACGCGCATTTCCGCCCCGGGCTCGATATCAAATTGCTCGGCCAGCCGCTGCTGATAGGCGCCCAGGGCCAGGCTGGCCGCCACCATGCCGACCTTGCCCTCGCGTATTACCCGGAACAGATCCATCTCAGCCATGGCATCCGGGTTGGCCAGCGCCGCGTGGCGCGACGGGCACAGTTCGATGGCAACGGCGTCATAATCGCCGCTGGTAATCAGCCGCTGGACTTCATCGGCGCTGTGACGGGAGACGTGCGCCGTACCCACCAGGGTGAACCGGGTGCCATCGCGTTCGATGATGCGGCGCGGGCCGTCGGTATAAGCAACGCTTGTGGCGGGGTCGGTCATGATTCAGGGCTTTGGTGGCGATTGGCGAAGTCGGGATTATGCGCGGGCTGAAAGCCGGACTCAATGGCCGGCCGTCGACAGGGCCGGCAACAGCTCCAGCCGGTGGGTGTGAATGATGGTTTGCAATTCGTCCGGGAAATGCGCGTGTGCCGGCGACCAGGGCGCCAGCGCCTCGCTCAATGTGGCCAGTGATGCGTCCTGTTGCCGTGCCTCACGCCATTCGGCAAAGGCCGGATGGGTATTGAGGGTGTGCATGAAATGGCGAACGGAGGCGTCGGGTCGGTCAAATTGTTGTGGCGTCTGGCCCACGCGGCCGCTCCATTGCCCGAACAGGGCATTGCTGCGCACGGCAAAGCGAGACAGGCCCCAGCCACTTTCAAGTGCGGCGACTGCCAGCACCAGCGCCGCCGGGACTTCATCCACGCGCTGTTGCAGTTGTTCCAGGGCGGCGGCTTCAGTCAATGCGCCGTCTATCCGGTAGCGTTCAGCCAGCCGCTTCAGGTTATTCCGGCCTTCGCTGCCTGCCGGCGGCAGGCCGTGGCGGGTCATGGTTTCAAGATACCGCCGTTCCTGGCGAATATGCTGGTTGGCCAGCACGGTTGGTACCAGCACCATGCGCAGGAACAGGGTGGCGCGTTCGTCGGCGGGCAGTGACGGCATATCTTCCGGCAGGCCGGCGACGACCACTGCAGGAATGCGTGTGCCGGTAGGGGGCCAGTGGACGCCAGCCCGGTCAAGTGCCTGGCCCATATCGCGGGCCGAAGTGACATCAATAACGGCTTGTGGCGCGATGTGTTGCAGGGTCTCGACGGATGGGGCCGGGGTTAGCCCGGGCCTGAACTGCCACACTAACAGCACTATCCCCGCCGCCAGCAACGTGGCCAGCGCCAGTGTCAGCAGGGCGCGACGTATTTCAGGTGCCTGTGCGGTCATGCCCGGCCATGGCTCCGGCTGATGAGGTCAGGGCGGCATTCTACGTTGCCGGCGCCGGTGGCGGCCAGTAGATTAGCCGGGGTGTGCCGGGTAGGCTGGGACATTGCGACGATCGGTCGGGAGCAACCTTCATGACAGCAGCACAGCAACCTCAAAGCCTGGAAGCCTGTGTCGATGCCATAATCGACCGGGTCGGGCGGGAGCTGGTGATCGGAACACCGCTGGGCATTGGCAAATGCAATGCGCTGTTAAATGCCTTGTATCAGCGCGCCTGCAAAGATGAATCCCTTAGTCTCAAAATCATTACCGCGCTGTCACTGGCGGTGCCGCCGGCGGGCAGCGAGCTAGAGCGCCGGTTCATGGCGCCGCTGGCTGAACGGTTGTGGCCGGATTACCCGGCGCTGGATTATCTGCGCGATTTGGTGGCAGATCAGGTGCCGCCCAATGTGCAGGTGCTGGAGTTTTATTTTCCGCCCGGGCGGATGCTGGGTGTACCGGCGGCCCAGCGCAATTACATCAACAGCAATTACACCCATGTGGCGCGTGACATGATGGATCATGGCGTCAATGTGCTGATGCAGTCCATTGCCGTGCGTGAGAACGAAGCCGGCGCCCGCTACAGCCTCTCCAGCAATCCTGATGTCACGCTTGATCTGGTGCCGATGGTGCGCCAGCGCGTCGAGGCGGGCGGGGCCCCGGCCGTGACCGTGGGCATGGTCAATCGTCGACTGCCTTTCATGGGTCAGGATGCCATCGTGCCGGCCGATTACTTCGACCTGCTGGTGGATCTGCCCGGTTACGATCACGAGCCCTTTGCCATGCCGGCTTCCCCGGTGTCGCTGGCCGATCATGCCATCGGCCTCCATGCCTCCGGCCTGCTGCCGGATGGCGGCACGCTGCAGATCGGCATTGGTTCGCTGGGCGACGCCATTGTGCATGGCTGCTGTCTGCGCCATGAACACAATTCTGACTGGCGAGCGGCTCTGAAGGGGCTGGGGCAGGGTCATCTGTCGCCAGCAGTAGAGCGTTATGGCGGCACGCGGCGCTTTGACACGGGGCTCTATGGTGCCAGTGAAATGTTCGTGGAAGGTTTTCTCACCCTCTGGGATCGCGGTGTGCTCAAGCGCCACGTGTATGACGATCACTGGCTGGAGGCCTGGCAGGAACAGCGTGGCGAGGGGCCGGCGGTCAGCCGTGAATTGCTGGAATGGCTGATCGAGGAGGGGGCGGTGGACACCCCCCTGAATCTCTCGGATCTGGACTGGTTAACCCACTTCGGTATTTTCCGCCCCGGTGTCAGTCTGGAAGACGGTGAACTGGTCTGCCCGGACGGGCAGCGCCTAGGCGCCAATCTGGAGGACCCGCCCACCCTGGCTGCGGTGGAGGCCGCCTGTCTGGGCGACAGGCTGCATCATGGCCGGGTGCTGCAGGCCGGCTTCCTGCTGGGCTCGGCGCGCTATTATGAACGACTGCGTAACCTGCCCGATGCATTATTCTCGGCCATCGACATGACTGCCATCCGTGAGGTCAATCGCCTGTCGGGAGACCGGGCGCTGGAGGCCCGGCAGCGGCGCGGCGCGCGCTTTTTCAACTCGGTCATGAAAATGACCCTGACCGGCTCGGCGGTGTCGGATGGTCTTGAGGATGGCCGGGTGGTTAGTGGCGTCGGCGGCCAGTATGACTTTGTGTCGTTGGCGCATGGTTTGCCCGATGGGCGTTCGGTGTTAATGCTGCGCAGTACCCGTCGTGACAGCAGCGGGGCGCTTGAGTCCAATATCGTCCCGGCCTACGGCCACACCACCATTCCCCGGCATCTGCGGGATGTTGTGGTTACCGAATACGGTATTGCCGGCCTGCGCGGGCAGTCGGACGGCGAGGTGATCAAGCGGCTGATCGCGGTCAGTGATGCGCGTTTTCAGGACGAACTGTTGAGCTGGGCGCAAAAGCAGGGCAAGGTGGAATCCGGCTATCGCACCCCCGACGCGCAGCGGGCCAATACGCCGGAGCACTTGAGCAAAGCACTGGCCCCGTTGCGGCAGAAGGAACTGTTGCCGGAATATCCGCTGGGCACGGATTTCACCGATGAGGAAGTGATACTGGCGCGGGCGCTGCCACGGTTGAAATCAGCCGCCGGTAGCTGGCGTGGCCGTCTGCAACTGCTGGGCGGGCTGATCAACCCGGGTCGCCTGCCGGCGGGTGGGCAGGCCTGCCTGCAGCGCATGGATCTCGCCCGCCCGCACGGGCTACGCGAGCAGCTCATGGCCCGGCTGGTGCACTGGGCGCTGTCCCGGTCCGGTTGATCCGGGCAGGTGTTTTAGTTGCGCTCGTAGGTGCCGACCAGGCGATTCATCCCCAGCACGTGGTCTTCGACCCGGTCCAGGAAGCTGCCGAGCGTGAGCCCCGCGGGCAAATCCAGCTCGGTATCCAGCGCCAGCACCCAGAAGTAGTAGTGATGCACGCCGTGGCCTTCAGGGGGCATGGGGCCGCCGTAGCCCTCGTTGCCGAAATCATTGATTCCGGCGGTGCCCTGGTCGGTGGCTTCCTCCAGGCTGTTGATATCACCAGGCAGGTTGTACAGCAACCAGTGCACGAAGCCGTAGGCGCCGTCCTTGACCAGCGGTGCGTCCGGGTCGTGGCAAATCACCGCAAAGCCCCGCGTGCCGTCCGGGACACCGCGCCAGCTCAGCGCGGGCGAGATATCCTCGCCTTCGCCAGTGTACTGCGTGGGGATATTGCCATGCGGACCAAAGGCATCGCTCTGGAGCTGCATATCGGAGAGTGCGAATCCCATGATTGTCTCCTTAATTTGTTCCCGGTGTCTCAGGGGGACACTGTTGGCTCATCCTGCCGCTGCCCGGGGGTGCAAGTCAAACGCGACAGTGGCGGGATTATCAGGCCTGGATCAGGCGGTTGCGACCGGCTGCCTTGGCCCGGTAGAGCGCCTTGTCGGCCTTGTCAAAGGCGGCTTCAGGCGCCAGTTCGGTAGCCAGCGCAAGTCCGGCGCTGATCGTGATGCGCTGCATATCTTTCCCGCCGCCCCGGCCACGGCGCTCGGCCCCGTCCCGTTCGCCGCGTACCCTGAAGGGCTGGCGCCCGATTTCCTCGCGCAGGGCCTCAATGGCGCGCCCGGCGCGTTCGACATTGGCGTGGGCAAAAATCACCGTGAACTCTTCACCGCCGTAGCGGTAGGCCTGGCCGCCGCCGCCAACTCCGGCCAGCACTGCGGCTACACGACGCAGCACCTGGTCACCCACATCATGCCCCCAGCGATCGTTGAATTTCTTGAAGTGGTCAATATCCAGCATGGCCACCGCCCACTCCCGGGGTAAACGCTGGATACGTTCCTCCAGCGCCCGCCGGTTGGGCAGGCGGGTGAGTTCGTCGATGTAGGCCATGCGCCAGGCATGCAGCAGCAGACCGGTCCACAATGACAATACGGCGGCAGCGCTCAGCGCCAGTGCCAGCGGGGTCAGTGAACCCGGGGCAAGCACCAGCGGCATGGTGCTTGCCAGCATGCCTGTCAGGGCAATGTCTATTGCCTCGCGCTTGACTGCAAGACGACCCAGCGCCGCAGCCAGACCAAGGGCGGCGAATATTGCCACCCATGAAATATCCGTGACCGGTAAATCAAGCGGGTCAAACAGAAAGCTGTCGACGCCTGTTGCCGGGCCGCCCCCGCGAGCCCACAAGGCAATACCCAGAATCACCACAGACCCTGCCAGTATGGGCCCGGCACCGCTGAAGCCCCGTTCTCGTACCCACGGCAGCAGGGTCAATATCAGCACCGGCAGACCCACCATGGCCATGGGCGTACCGGCAAAACGCAACCCCGACCAGATTGTCAGCACCAATACAAAAGCGGCCGAGACCCGCCATTGTCCAAATCCGACAGCCACGCCGGCCCCGGCAAGGGCCAGGCCGAGCATCCCCAGTTCAATCATGGTGAATGCCTGCAATAACCCCCCCGGCCACTGGTGTGCCAATAACAGACCAATGCCTGGCCAGAGCAGGGCAAGCAGCAGACTTCTCAGGGCGTGGAAAAACGCGGTTATAATGCTCACAAAACAGATATCCTTTGACTGAGCCCGGGGAATCGCGCACAAGAATATACCGTACACTGGCCGGTTTGAGTGGGTCCGACGTCACGGACTGGAAAAAAAACCTTGTTTTTGTTGTTCTGGCTTATGCCGGAACCCATCGCGGCGCAGGGGAAGTGCACAGAAAACGGGTTGTCCCGCTTCCTGGTCATTTCACACATGACCAGCCTTGTGCCATGAGCGGCCCCTTCAGCTTGATCGTAACAGGGCCTGCTGAAACGTGAAGTATTAGGGGGAGAAGGGATGTTTTTCTACGCAATCAAGTATTGCGCTATCAGGCCATGGGTATGGGCTAATCGCCTGTATTATCGTGATCTCGACCATACCAGTAAAATGATCCACGAAGTCTACGATTATGCTCCGGCCTTCAAGCGCCTGTATAAACAAATCCGGCAAAACAACATTCTTGATGAGCATGATTTATCTGAAGACAGCGTAGTGGTCGTTGTCGGGGGATTAACCTCGGTTGAGTGGGTTAACGAAATAAAACAGCGCTATCAGTGCCGCTTCGTTGTTTATCCGGACACCATTGAAAGCACACGCAGGTTCCAGTTCCTGTATTCCAGAGTGGATGAGGTTTATGTGCGTCCACGGCCGGTTGAAACAAGACTTCTTGTAGAGCTGATCGATTTGATAGAGAAAGACAGCATCGATCTGCTCAGGATTGACTCAGCCGGGAAGGAGTACAAGCTGCTTCCAATGCTTATAAAAGCCGGCATACATAAACGCTTGTATCAGATTTTAATCCAGTTTAATGAAAATTATTTCCTCTCTCATTTGAGGCGTTACTTTATTACGCGCTCCCTGCAGCCAACACATCGCCGCGAATGGAATTACCCCTTCGTTTGCGAGAAATGGGTGCGCAAGCAGGCAACGGGCGGGGACAACCAGTGACCCCGGGGAGCCGCTGATTCAGCTGTTTCGTGCCCCGAGCCTTGTCTTGCTGTCGCGCTCGTTTTACTAAGGAAGCAGCATGCTTTATCGACTCAAACGCACTGCCATGAAACCGTGGGTGCTATGGCAGCGCCATGTCTATCGCAACGCTGACCCGGTCGCGGTTCGCATCATGGAGGTATTTGCCTTCTCCCCCGGGATCAAGCGTTTTTTTGCAGCCGATCATGCCCGGGGCCTGCTCCACAAACATGCGCTTGATAGCGACAGTGTGGTACTGGATATTGGCGGCTTTGATGGCGAATGGGCCTGGAGAATCCACCAGCAATACGGCTGCAGGATACATATATTTGAGGTGCTGCCGGGGCTGCATAAAAAGATACGGGATCGCTTTGACGGGGTATCAGGCGTCACTCTGCACCCCTGGGGTCTGCTTGATCGTGAAACGCGGGAAACGGTTTATTTACGCGGGCCGGGCACGACGATGTTTCCGGATTCGCCTGATCATGATGCCCCGATGAACACGCGCGAGGTGCACATGCGCGATGTCAAAACAGTTATGGAAGAACTGGGCCATGAGCAACTGGATCTGGTCAAAATCAATATCGAGGGCGGTGAGTATTCGTTGCTTCCGCGTCTGATCGAGACCGGACTGCACCGGCGCTGTCGGCAGATCATGATCCAGTACCATGAGTGGATTCCCGGCGCCTACTGGCAACGCTGGAAAATCACGCGGGCGCTCAAAAAAACCCATCGCCGCGTCTGGAATTATCCCTTCATCTGGGAGAAGTGGGAGCGCAAATAAGCGGGCCGGCCAGCCATATGGCGGACCGGCCCTGCTCACGTCAGCGGGCTGTGATTAATCGCGGCTCAGGCCGGTGTGATCATCCGTCAGACACGGGCCCATGGTGCACACATCAATCACCTCGCCACCAGCCTGGAGGAACTCGGCCTTCTGTTCCCGGGCGGGCACGCTGGCCCTGACCGAGCCATGCGGATCTTCACCGGTTTCCGGCGGGGGGCCGAAGTTCTCATGGGGCGGGAAGGCATTGCCAGCTGAGTCCCCATCATAATCACCGGCATCCCAGACACTGAGTGCGCTGCCCTGGTGTGGATAGGTTGTGATGCGATCAATCCCCACATAGGGGTTATCGTCGGGATGTTCGCCATCCGGGGCGCCGAAATCCACCGGTGCGCCGATCGTACGGGCAATTATTTCCGGGCTCCACATAGTGACCTGGAAGTCACCGATGGCTGATTGCAGCAAAACCTCCGAGGCGGGTGTGTTCGGCAGTGGGTTGCCGGCGAAATGGCTGAGGTAGCCGTTGTTTTCGCCACGGTCCCAGAGCATCTGGATCAGGGCCAGCCCCAGCGGCTGTTCCAGCTCGTCCTGATATGCCATGTCCACCGCAAGACCAAAGGTGTTATCCCAGTCGTGGTAACGGCGCAGCAGCAGACTGTAATTGGCGCCGGGCACCCCCAGCACACCGCGATGAATCTGCGGCGCTACGGCAACCAGCGTGCCGCCGAGAATGCCCCCCTGGCTGTTGCCGTCATAGAATACTTCACCGGTACGTTCGAAGACGGGTTCATTATTCCCCTGGTGGAAATCAGGATGACTGTGAAAGCCGTCTTCGTGAGCCATCAATTCAGCCAGGAATACGGCATTGAGCATCCCCTGCTGCAGACGATCAGCAAGCTGCGGGAATTTGCCAAAGTCCACCAGGATGTTGGGCACCACGCCACTGATCAGGTCCTCGGTTGCCATGCCAGCCCAGTCAGTCGCACAGAACATGAAGTTATGTTCGTTCTGCATGTCGCGGATATTGCCGGCACCCACTTCACTGATCCCCGAGCCAAGCAGGCCGTGGCCGTATACGGCGGGCCGCGCTGGCGTTACCGTAGCGCCCGGGTCGTCATAGGCGCTGACTGTGGTGTCGGCGATAGTGCAGCGGAAAGGCGCCGTTACCATATCGGTGCCGCCTAGCTGCACCGGCAGGGCATCCGGGGTACTGGTGTCGGCGTAGTTGAAACGCGCACCTGGCGGGCCGCCGGGCTCGTCCATGAAGTTGGGCACGGAATAAGTCCCGCGGACTTCATAGCGCAGCCCGTTTGCGGGGGCCTCATTCACTTGTGTGACATTGAATGTCGGCGCATTACCGCCCAGTGAGGCCAGCCCCTGGTCACGAATATGCAGCAGCCGCTCTGTAAGGTTGCGTTGACTGGCGACAGTGAAGTCCCAGGCAAGGTAGAGCTCACTGCGGCTCACGCCGTGCTGGGACAGCCGCTGGAAAATGTCCTCCATGGCCGGCCGCCGTTGCTCAAAGGCTTCGGCGTCGCCTCTGAATATGCGTCTGTCCCGGTAGGCGCGAAACAGGGCAGGGGCTTCCAGGTAATCTCCCTCGGCATTGCGCAGGTTGCGCAGGGCGACGATGTAGCGCTGGCCCTCGGTGAAATTTTTGGCCGGACGGATAATCAGTGCCCGACGCTCCGGGTCGTCAGCACGCACATCCATTTCGGCCCAGATCAACTGGCGTTCGCCGGTGTCAGCATTGATCACAAGAATGGGCGCGTCCTGGGTCAGCCCCTGTTCAATGTCCCACAGCCGCACGGCACCAGTTTGCTCCAGGTCCAGCTCCGGCACATGGGCCAGCATCATGTTGCCCGGAGAAAAACCATCATTACGGTTCCATTCTGTGGGGTCCATGGGGCCGCCGCCGTTATTGTCAATCGGTACGCCGCCAAAGTCTTCAGAAACTGGAGCGGCAGAGGGCATGGCAGCTTGTTCGAACTGGATCCGAAGCCCGGTATCCGAAGACGGGTCAGAACGGGTGAAATGGTTGTTGGGAAAGGGCAACAGGCAATGGGATTGATCCATATGATCACATTGCTGTGCTGTTGCCGTATCCAGCCCTTCAAGGCCTTCAGCCACGATATTGGTCGACGAAGAACCAAAACAGCCTGTGAGGGCCAGAGTAATGGTGCTCAGGATGATGCTTGTCCGGGTGTTATAAAACATGGCAGAACTCCTCCCCGCGAATCGTCATGGTTATATTTATTGTGAATCCGAGCTTAACAGTCACGGACGACTCGCGACAGGGGGTGTGCCGTCGGCAACGGGAATGACATTGCCTGCGCTGCTTCGCTATCTGACGTGTTACTGTTGCAATCATTCGTCATGTCGACTGGAGTGACTGTATGTCAATCAATACCGACTATTTTCGTGAAATCCTGCAGGATCGTCAGACCGTGGTGCTCGACGATGTAGGCCGGCACATGAATGAGCTGGCCAGTGATCGTGAAGCGACTTCGTTGCGGGATGTGACCGACACCAAGGATGCCTCCTTTGCCAGCGCCGTGGCTGGCATACGCCAGGCCGGCCTGCAGCGAGAAGCTGAAGAACTCGAAGACATCCGGGGTGCGCTCGCCCGTATAGACAATGGTGTCTATGGCCAGTGCATCGTTTGCGAGGCCCCCATCCCCGAGGAGCGCCTTGAAGCCTGGCCCACCGCCAAACGGTGTCGGCCCTGCCAGCAGGAACACGAACAGGCCCGGGCCCGCCGGGCCTGAACCGAATCAATCAGCGTATCTCATGGAGGCAGACAATCATGATGCGTTATTTGCGGGTGATGCCCTGGGTGTTTGTTCTGGCTTTGCTCTTCGCCTGTTCCGGACAGGAGGTCGAGGAAGGCGAGCATGTGTGGAAAGAGCAGGAGCGGGCGCTGGAACGGGCCAGAGAAACCGAGCAGCAAATGCAGGATGCCTTCGAGCGCCAGCGCGAGGAAATCGACCGGCAAACGGAATAGCCCGGGCTTTGCCCGGGCGTTTTAAGTCTAACGTCCTAAGACCTAAGACCTATAAGTTGTGTTGTCCGAAGGGGACCAGCCGATTCCGGTTTTCGTCCCAGAGCGCCAGTCTCACCGTTGCCAGGCTCTGACCCAGGGTGACGCGGCTGATGTCATGCAGCTCCGGGTAGTCTCGTAGCACCGTAGACAGCCGGTAAAAGGGGATGCCACTGCACAGGTGGTGAATATGGTGGATGCCGATATTGGCCGTGAACCAGCGCAGGATGGGCGGCAGGTCATAATGTGAGCTGCCCTGCAGTGCCGCCTGGTCAAAGCTCCACACATCCTCCTTTTCCCAGGAGGTATGCTCGAACTGGTGCTGCACATAAAACAGCCAGACACCGATGACCGAAGCGACCAGCATGATCGCAAGATAAGCCAGCAGGAAAGTCACGCCCCCCGTCAGCCAGATTACGCCGCCCACGATGACCGCGATGGCCGCATTGGTCCCCATGGTGCTCAGCCAGGGCATCCACCCCGCCCGCATGAACCCGATCGGCAACCGGTTATGCAGGAAAAAGAAGTAAATCGGCCCCAACCCAAAGAGCACCAGCGGATGACGGTAAAGGCGATACCGCAGGCGCTGCCAGCGATTCAGAGCCTCATATTCAGTCACTGTCAGGGTGATGATCCCCCCGGTCGGGGGACGGTCAAGATTGCCTGAATTGGCGTGATGGACGCGGTGGGTGTGGCGCCACAAATCGTGGGGCGTCAGGGTCACAACCCCGATGATGCGGCCCAGCCAGTTGTTGGCCCGGCGTGAACGGAAAAAGGCGTAGTGGCTGCAATCATGCTGGATCATGAATAACCGCACGACCAGGCCACCTGCCGGCAGTGCCAGCAACAGCCCCGCAGGGTAGCCGGCGTTGAGCGTGACCAGCATGGCCGCGTACAACGCGACCAGCGGAATCACTGTGATCATGATTTCCACCGCGCTACGCCAGCGATTCGGCGTACGGTAAGTACGCAATACCCGCCTCAGTGATTGGGTGTCCTCGGTGAGATTGGCAGCTTGATCCTGGTGATTCATAAAAACTCCTGGCAGTTGCACTGGCTGCTTTCATGCGTGCAGGCGCCCGGCTGGGGCATGCACGTGCAGGCAGAGCGCAGGTGCCGGATGTTGCCGCGGGCGTATGCCCGTATACGGCTTGGGGAAGGTGGCCACGAAGTGGGCGGAGCAATCAGGCTGGCCGGGTCAGTCAGAGCGTGACTGCGAATGTGGAGCCAATGACCCGATCTCTCCCGGCCATTAATGCCCACATTACCACAATAGACTCGTTGTCTTTGACAGAGTTCATCCCGGGCTTCGCCCGGGCGTCGAAGGTCTAAGGTCTAAGGTCTAAGGTCTAAGGTCTAAGGTCCAGGGATGTTCGGCTCGTGCGCTTTGCGCACTTCGCAATCAATTACCAACCGCGCCGCGGGCGTGCGTCCTGCTGGATCTGGAGCTTGGAAGCCCGGACGCATGCCGGTAAGGTGGGGTCATGACTACAAAGGTGCGGCAAAAGTGGGATGAAAGGGATGTGCCGGCTGTTTCCGGCAAGACGGTTCTGATTACCGGCGCCAACAGCGGGCTGGGGTTTGAGACCGCCCGGGTGCTGGCAGCGCGGGGCGGGCATATCATCATGGCGTGTCGCAACGCGGACAAGGCACACGCCGCTATCAACCGCATTCAGCAGGCCGTGCCCGGAGCGGCACTGGAATTTCAGCAACTGGATCTGTCGAGCCTGGATGCGATTGAGCGTGCCTGTGATGAAATCACACAAAAACACCAGCATCTGGACCTGCTGATCAACAATGCCGGCGTGATGTGGATGGCGCCGGGGCGTACGATTGACGGATTCGAGACGCATTTCGGCACCAATCATCTGGGCCATTTTGCCTTCACCGCCCGCTTGCTGCCCCTGCTGCAGCACCGACCCGGTGCCCGCATCGTCACCCTCAGCAGCATCGCCCACCGCATGGCACGGATTTATTTTGATGATCTCTGGCTGGAGCACGGCTACGGAAGGCAAAAGGCCTATGGTCAGAGCAAGCTGGCCAATCTGATGTTTGCCCTGGAGCTGCAACGACGGCTGGAGGCCGTCGGTGCCGAGGCAATCTCGGTGGCGGCCCATCCCGGGGTGGCCGGCACCAATCTGGCCAGTCCGGCGCTGGAGCAAATCGGTTTGCGACGGCTGGCGGCGCTGGCTTCGAGAATTGGCCCCTACGTCGCCCGCAAACCCATCCAGGGGGCTCTGCCCACGCTGTATGCCGCGACCATGGATGATGTCAGGGGCGGGGAGTATTTTGGCCCTGGCCGCTTCTACGAGATTTTCGGCTATCCCGCACGCGGCCGGCCCACCCGATATGCCCGCGACCCCGACATAGCCCAACGTCTTTGGGAACTTTCGGAAGAGTTGACGGGGGTTAAACCCGGGTTGTAGCCCCGGCGTCTAAAGTCTGAGGTTTCAGGTCTTAAGACGTCTTAAGACTTCACACCCTGGGCATTGGGTCATTGACAGAGCGGGGGATTATTAGAGAGGTTAGCGCGTGAGGATTGCAGGCAGATTTATGGGGGGGCATCTTCATGACACATCCGGTTCGGCTTTTCACACTCTTTATTTTGCTCTCTTTCGGCCTTCCCATCAGTGGTTGCGGATCATCTTCTTCCGGGAGTTCAGAAATGCTTCCGTCTGAAGATGCCGTCGGTTTCCGGATGGATTCACTGGAGCTTCAGCACCCGCACTTCATCCTTGAGTATTCGGATTTTGGTGTCTGTGAAGACATTACTTTTGATGAGTTGGGTATCCTGGGTGAAACGTTTACAGAGGGCATCAACACTGAAATTAAGGTAAATGTGGATGATCTGGAACTCAACCTGGTGCAAATCCTTGACCCGATCGGGATGAGCGAAGGTGATGAGGGTGATGCCCTCGTTTTTGATTCCGAATGTACGGATGAGACGAGCTGTGAGCCTGCGGTGAATGGAGAACTGGCGAAGGCCGATTTTACCGTCAGCGAGAGTGGAACGTGTCTGACGGATATTCCCGGCATATTTGCGGGCGAATGGCCGGACGGACGTACCAGTAACCCCAATACCCCGTCCGCAGGTGATGTGGCCTGCTACGTCAGTGACAATACTCCTATGATGCTGACGCTGGAGCTTGAAAGCGGGTCGCTGGAGTTGCCTTTGCAGGATGTGCAAATTGCCGCCCGTTTTGATGACGATCATGCCACGGCCATCCATGATGGCGTAATTATCGGGTTTCTTACCGAAGCCGATGCAGATGATGCCGACGTGAATATCGGCGACGTCAACTTCAATGTAGGTGAAGATCTGCTACCAGCGGATGGCCCAGGGGACGGAGTGGCCTGCCATGGGCGGACCCATTGCGATGGACCTGACGCGCGCGTCACCCACAACGGCGTATGTGGCTGGTGGTTCGCGCTGAACTTCAACGCTCTGCGACTGGCTGATGTCAGCGAGTATGAGGATTGATTCACGCACCTGCTGGTCGTCGGTCCAGGTTTGAAGTTTCAGGCGTGCACAAGGCGCGCGTCTTAAGACCTTGGACTTTAGACCTTAGACGCCCGGCCAGCGGCCGGGTCAGACTGAGATAATGAACAACGCCACGATACAGGCGATGCCGATGGCCCAGACCAGCGTACGCAGGCTTGCCCAGTCCTTGATGTAGCAAATGCCGAAGAGCAGCCGGCTCACCACAAAGGCCACGGCGATCCAGTCGATGGTGCTCTGGGCGGCGCTGCCGATCTGGTGGGCGATGATCACGGCTGCCAGAAAGGGCGGGGTGACCTCGAAGCTGTTCAACTGCGCCCAGTAGGCACGTTTCTGGACGCCGGACTGGTTTTCCAGCCATTCGCGCGGAAAGTGGTTCTCTTTGGGTCCGAAACCGCCGGTGAACTTGGCGATGCCGATAAACAGATAGGGCAGGAAAATAGCCGCCAGTACGGCCCAATAAGCGATAGTCATCCAGATTCTCCCGTTTCAGGTCAGCGTGTTTTGTGATCGGCGCTCCGGCAAGCTTGCTGGACACGGCGTCCACGCATCATGCCGGCAAATGCCAGCATCAGCAACAAAACGAATACCGGATCCTTACGCTACGGCTTGCCCGGTTGAAACCAAAACCGGAATTGGAGCTGAATCCGGAATGCAGGCGTTCAAGAATAATCACGGGAATGATTGCATAATCATTCCCGACTTCGATATCTGTCACAGGGTCCGATACTACATCGAATTTTCATACGCATTTCCTTGACACGCCGGCATGTTTCGTTGGAGCGTGGCCAGCATGTAACAGGGGCTGGGGGTGCAATGCATTTTCCGTTAACGAGATCTGCTGGCCGTATCATGGCCGGGCTGTTGCCGGCGCTGCTTCTGGCCTGTGACGCCGGGTTGGGAACGGGCTCGGGTTCCGGCGGCGGTCAGGTCCCGTGGACCGGGCGGCATCTGGTCGCAAGTGATCTGGCCTGGTCTGTGCGCGAAGATCTGGACAGCTCGCAGCTGGACATGCTGGCGGATGACTACAACGACAAGGGTTTTATGCTGGCCGGCATTGACGCCATCAGTGACGGCATGACGGTGCAGTACACCACACTCTGGCATGAAAACCGGGATAACCGCGACTGGGCTTTCGCCCTTGATTTGAGCGCTGAAGGGCTAGGCGACGCCATGCAGTCGTTTTCAAATGCCGGGCTGCGTCCGCTGAGCATTGAGGTGTACGAGGCCGGGGGCGAAATACGCTATGCCGCGATCTGGATCGAGAACCGTGAAGGGCTGGCATGGAGCGCCGGTGTGGAAATCCTGGCGCAGGACTATGATGACTTTAGCCAGGTGCGGGAAGACCATGGCCTGAGGCCCGTGGATATTGAGCTGTATGAATTTGAGTCAGCGCCGGCCTTTGCCGCGATCTGGTACGAAAACACACTGAATTTGAGTTCGGTGCAGCTGCTGATGCTGGACCAAGCCGATTATCTTGCCGCCGTGGACGACTACGAAAGCGACGGCTATCGTCTGATTGACACGGAATCCCGCGAGACGGTCGACGGACGCCGCTATGCCGCGCTGCTGGAAAACCCGGCTGACAACAATGCCTGGCGCCGCGAGGACGACCTGACCAGCGCGATTGACGCCAATCGGAGTCGTGAATACGCGGACCTGGGCTACCGGCCGATTGATCTGGAGCATTTTGAAGACGGCGGCGAGGCACACATCACCAGCGTCTGGCTGGAGACGGATTTCCGCTACCGCTATCCACGCAAGGATGACGTGCATGCGGCGGTTGAGCAATTCAGGGATGACTATGACATCCCCGGGATTTCAGTGGCCATCATCGAACACGGAGAGGTGATCTACCGCCGCGGGGTGGGCTTCGCTGATGTGGAAAACGCCCGTGTGGCCCACGGCCGCACGGTCTACAACGCCGCTTCGCTTTCCAAGGTCTTCGGCGCCCCCCTGGCAGCCCGGATGGAATCAACCGGCTTGCATGATGGCACCCCGGTGGGGCTCAATCTGGCTGACCTGACGTCCACCTGGCTGACGGATATTGAAGTCCCCGATGCCGGTGGCACCGGCACCCAGACGGTCAGCCTGCCGGGCCATCACACCCATACGCTGGAGCAGCTGGCGGCGCATTTGGGGTGTGTAGGTCATTACAACGAAATTCCCAACCAGACCGAGCACTACGAATGGGGCAGCCATGCGGCGCCGTCGATCTGGGACGCCCCCTTGCTGGACGACTGCGATGTCGGTGAGCAGCGCGAGTATTCAACTCACGGTTTCACCTTGCTGCAGGCAGCGGTTGAACAAAGTGCCGGGCAGCGTTTCAGCGAGCTGCTCGAACAGGAGCTCAGTGTGCCCTGGGAGCTGGACTCCCTGCGGGCACAGTTTGCCGAGGAGACGCTGCCTGAGAATGATGACAGGGCGGTGCCCTACGATGATGACGGCGAACCCACGACCTATCAGAACAGCTCCTGGAAGGTCATGGGCGGCGGCATTGAAGTGGATGCCATGGATATGGCCCGGTTTGGCTGGTTGACCCTGCGTGCCCGGATTGTCAGTCCCTCGGTTCGCGACAATCGCCTCTGGGCCTCCGTGGCGCCGGGCTGCACATCCCCCTGGGAAGAAGCACGCTGCCGTAATGGCATCGGCTGGCGACTGGGCTCTCACATGGGTGAGATGACCCCGGTGCATGGCGGCTCATGGCGTGGCGCGCGTTCTGAACTCAGGGTTTATCCGCAACAGCAACTGGTCATCGCGGTCATGGCCAACTACCGCGGGCCGGAGACTAACCGCGTACCGGCGGACGATCTGGTGCGGGATCTGGCCGAAATTATTCTTGAGTAATGCGGCAAGATCGCATTTTTCGGGACTGTACCGCCAACGCCATGGCGGGTATGCTCAGACGCTGGTGTGGGCACGCCCTGTGCTCGAATAACAGATAAAGAGAAACCGATGATTGCCTGGCTGTTGCGTTTAAATCCGCTGCTTGTGACAAGCTTGCTCGTCCTGTCCCTGCTGCTGGTTGCCTGCAGCAGCTCATCTAACAGCTCCAGTGACCCGTCTCCTGATGACGAGCAAACCGACGTCCCGGTCGATGATGAGGAAGCAGGCGATGAGGAAGAAATTGAGCAGGAGGAGGGCGAAATAACCCCGCCCTTTGGCGTTTCCGAAGCCGGCGCCGGGTTCCGGGTGGATTTCCTGGAGCTGCAACACCCGCACGTCATTATCGACACAGAAGTTCTGGGAACAACGGTCTGTGAAGACGCCACCTTCGATCCGTTTGTGGTGACCATTGAGTTGTTATTTGGCTTCACTCAAGAGTATGAGATTGACGGCCTTAATCCTGCCATGCAGGACATGGTGAATGACCTGTCGCTGAATCTGGTGCAGATTCTCGATCCGCTTGGCATGAATGATGGTGATGCCGGTCTCGGTGCCGTTTTTGATTCTGAGTGCGAAAGTGAAACCAGTTGTGTGCCGGCGGAGGAAGGGGAGCTGGGTCGAGCCAATTTTACTGTCAGTGACAGTGGCGCTTGTCTGGCCGATGTGAGCGGCATCCATGAAGGTGTGTGGCCAGATGGCAGAAGCAGTGACCTTAATACGGCGGCCGCAACTGAGATGTCTTGCTATGTCAGTGAGAATACGTCACTGGATTTGGTGATTGATTTTCTTGATGATCCGTTGGTGCTGAGCCTGCAGGATGTGCGGATTGGCGCCCGCTTTGGTGACGACGATGCCATGGCTGTGGAAGACGGCCTGATCATCGGGTTTCTCACCGAGGGAGAGGCCAACCAGGTTGATATTGAAGTTGAGGGTATGTTCTTCAACCTGGGGGAGGACCTGTTACCATCGGATGGTCCGGGTGACGGCGCTTTTTGTTCCCCTCGAAGTCATTGCGCTGGCCCGGATGCCCGGGTGTCCCACAATGGCGAGTGTGGATGGTGGTTCGCCTTGAACTTTACCGGTCTGCGCCTGGAAGACGTCAGTGGGTTTTGATCCGACCTCCCAGCCGGACGTTTTAAGCCGGAAGTCTAATGTCTTAAGACGTCTTAAGACTTAAAACCTAGGACCTAAAACGCCTGCACCCGGCGCGGGTCCACTCGGGTTTCTTGATTGCGCTCAAGTGTTTCTGTAGTTTGCATGCATTTACAGGGATTCCTTCCAGGCAGGGCGTGGCATGGGCAAAAAGCAAAGCGATCCGGTGGCCGTTGGCCTGATCGCCTGCTTGTTGTTTTTGCTGGCTTTTTCCCCGGTCAGCGTTGCTGCCAACGCCGATAACGACCTCGAGCCGGTGCGGGTGCAGCTCAAGTGGGCGCACCAGTTCCAGTTCGCCGGCTATTACGCCGCCGTCCACCAGGGTTATTACCGCGACGCCGGGCTGGATGTCAGCCTGCATGAGTACCGCACCGGCATCAGCCCGGTGGATCAGCTCCTCGGCGGTCGGGTGGATTTTGCCGTGGCCGATTCCGGGGTATTGATCTACCGCGCCACAGGGGTGCCGGTGGTGGCCCTGGCGACCGTGTATCAGCATTCCCCCTCCATTCTTGTCACGCTTGAGGCCTCGGGTATTCGCGAGCTTGAGGATCTGCGGGGCCAGCGGGCGATGCTGGGCGGCGGCTATATGAACGCCGAGCTGATGTCCATGTTGAACCGGGTCGGGATCACCGGCGATGATGTCGAGATCCTGCCCAGCGATCCCGACCTGCAAGCCCTGATTGAGGGTCGCACCGACGCCTACAATGCCTATATCACCAACGAACCCTATCGCCTGCGGCAGCTGGGCATTCCCTACACGGTGTTCGAGCCGCGCAATTTCGGCGTGGATTTTTACGGCGACACGCTGGTGACCACTGAAGCGGTCATCAATCGCAACCCGGAAATGGTGGGCCGCTTTCGTGAAGCCACCCTCAAGGGCTGGCGTTTCGCCGTTAATCATCCCGATGAAGTCATCGACCTGATTCAGACGCACTACAACACCCAGAACAAAAGCCGGGATCATCACGAGTACGAGGCCCGCGAGATTATACGGCTGATCCTGCCGGGGGTGGTGCCGGTCGGGTATATGAATGAGGAGCGCTGGCGCAATATCGAGCAGGTTTTCCTCCAGCAAGGGCTGATGGCGGATGAAATCGATATGCAGCGCTTTCTCTATCAACCCGACCGCCAGATCACGGCAGGCGATATTCTGGCGATGTATCGAGTCCAGATCGGGGCCGCTGTGCTGGCGGTGCTGGGTCTGTTGATGTTTGCCCACATCCTCAGTCTGCGGGTGCAGGTGCGCAAACACACTCTGGCGCTGGAGCAGGCCCGTCAGCGTGCCGAATCAGAGGCGCGCACGGATGCCCTGACCGGCCTGCCCAATCGCCGTTATTTCTATGAAGAACTCAGCCGCGACTTTGCCCAGGCCCAGCGTCATGACATCCCGCTGGCCGTGATTGCCCTGGATATTGACCACTTCAAGGAGGTCAACGACCGCTACGGCCATGCCGCGGGTGACGGCGCCCTGTGCAGCGCCGCCCGGGTGCTGTCCAACTACATGCGCACGGGCGATATCGTGGCACGGGTCGGTGGCGAGGAGTTTGCCGTGGCCTGCCTTAATATCAGCGAGCAGGATGCCCGGGCCCTGGCTGAGCGACTGTGCAAGGAAATGCGGGATTGCGAAATCAGCCACGCCGGTGACAAGTTCAGGATTACCGTCAGCCTCGGCTACGCCATGCGCGCACAGGGCGACAGCATGGAACAGCTCATGCACAAGGCCGACCAGGCGCTGTATGCGGCCAAGCAGGCGGGGCGTAATTGTATTATGGGCGGGCGCCCATAAGTTTTCAGTTTGAAGTTTTCAGTTTTCAGCGGTGGGCTCGGGCGCTTCGCGCCCATCGGGGGGGTGTCGTCCCTTGTGTGACTCTGCGGCGAAATGGGGGTAATACGTGAAAGATTTTCGGGGGAAGCAGGTACTGGTGACCGGTGCCGGTAGCGGGATTGGGCGGGCTACGGCGCTGGCCTTTGCCGCCGAGGGGGCGCATCTGTGGTTGTCGGATGTGAATGATGAAGGCAACCGCGAAACCGCCGGGCTCATCAGCCGCGCCGGCGGCCATCAGGCCCGCACCCTGCATTGTGATGTGGCCGACGAGGCCTCGGTCAGGGCCATGGCCGAGGAGGTGCATGCCGAAATCCCGGCGCTGGATATCCTGATGAACAATGCCGGGATTGGCGTAGCCGGGCGGTTTCTCGACACCACCCTGGGTAGCTGGCGCAAGGTCATGGACATCAACCTGATGGGGGTGGTGCACGGCTGCCATGCCTTCCTGCCGAAGATGGTGGCGCGGGGGCAGGGCGGCCATGTCATCAATACGGCCTCCGCGGCGGCCTTTGTCGCCACGCCCGATATGCCCGCCTATGCCACCAGCAAGTTTGCCGTGCAGGGCTTTACCGAGGCCTTGCGCGCGGATATGGCCGGCCATGGCATCGGTGTCACCGCCGTGTGCCCCGGCATTATCAACACCCCGATCGTGGCCAATTCCATCATGGAGGGCCAGATGGGCGATGAAGGGGTCAAGGACAAGGTGGTGCGCTTCTACCAGAAGCGCAATTACACCGCCGAGCGTGTGGCAGACAAAATCCTCTCCGCCGTGCGGCGCAACCGGGCCGTGCAGCCCGTCTCCCCGGAAGCCTGGTTCATGTATTACGCCAAGCGCTTTACCCCGCGCCTGATCGCCCGGCTCACCCGGCGGGAATTGCCGTTTCTCAAATAACCGGCCGCAGGCCGCTTATTTGAAGTCTAAAGTCTAAGGTCTAATGTCTTAAGACGTCTTAAGACCTGAGACTTTAGACTTAAAACGCCCGCGAAGCGGGCCCGCTTTCCCACATTCCAGCCTTCCCGCCTACAACCCCCGCGCGAAGCGCGGGTCACACCTTTCTTATCGGCCCGGGGTAGCAGGCCACGATGTCATCGGTGGTCAGCAGCAGGGCGCCTTCGGTCTCTGCCTGGGCGACCAGCAGACGGTCAAAAGGGTCTTTGTGGATTGGGGGCAAGTGACCGGTGGCAAGGGTATGCGGGCCGAGCACGGGGAGTTCGCGGTAGCCGTTTTCCAGTAGCGCACGGCGAAACTGGCTGGGTTCCACCCGGAAATCCCGCCGCCCCAGCCCGTGCTTGATGGTGATTTCCCACAGGCTGGCGGCGCTGAACCAGAGTTCGTTATCGGGGTTCTCGATCAGCGCCCGGGCTGGCTCCGACAGCCTGTCGGGTGTGCCCGCCGCCCATAGCAGCAGGTGGGTATCAAGCAGAAGAATCATCGCCGTGTTCAAACATCCCTGTAATGGCATCTTCACCCATACGATCAAAATCGTCGGGCACCTCGATCTCGCCCTGCAGAAAGCCCACCCGGCGCTGCTTGTCGGGCGCCGGCGCATCCACGCCACTCACCCGGGCCACCGGGCGTCCGGCCCGGGCAATAACAAAGGATTCCCCGCGCGCCACCCGTTCCAGCAGGCGCGATAGATGGGTCTTGGCTTCGTGAATATTCACCACTTCCATTGCAGTCACCGTCCGATGCACTCCCGATTTAGTTTATTTTAATGGACTAACAAGGGCAACCCGGCCGCAGGCCGGGCGTTTCAAGTCTAAAGTCCAAGGTCTTAAGACGTCTTAAGACTTAAAACTTAAGACTTAAAACGCCCGGGCAAAGCCCGGGGTAAAACGCCCGCGCTTCGCGCAGGCATGTTCGTTAACGAACAGACAAGTCATCAGGATTGCTGCCTAATACGAGATGCGTCATGCACCCATCTACGGAGTACTCAAAGTGGAAAGCAGATTCGAACTGAATAAAGACGTTGCAGGTGAGTATCGTTTCAAGCTTATCGCAACCAACGGAATGACCATTGCCGTATCGCAGGGCTACAACACCAAGGAAAGCGCCCTGAAAGGCATCGAGTCGGTCAAGAATAACGCGGCCGGTGCGGTCGTAGATGACACGACCGTACATTAGGAATAAAGGCCCGCGCTTCGCGGGTGTTTAAAGTCTAAAGTTTTAGGTCTTAGGACGTCTTAAGACTTAAGACTTTAGGCTTACAACGCCCGTATATAGCGGGCTCAGTCGCCCCTGCGGGGACTGATCAGGGTCCGCAACCAGTGCCAAAAGCTGTTGTCTTTCAACAGGGCGTCGTCGATGGCTTGCAGATCCTGCGTCAGGCCGGAGGCGGCAAACCAGTCGGCCCGCGTGCGGATGGGGGTCTCCGGGTCCAGCTCGCGGATCACCCGGGCCGGGTTGCCGCCGGCAATCACGTTGGCCGGCACATCATGCAGCACCAAAGAACGGGCGCCGATAATGCTGTTGTCGCCGATGGTCACGCCTTTGCCCACCATGGCGCCGTCGCCTACCCACACATTGTCTCCCAGGCGCACCGGCGAGACCGGGCCGGGCCCCACCCGGTCGTACAGGCCATGCCAGTCGGTATCGGTAATGTAGACGCCGCTGGCCAGCATGGTGCTCTGGCCGATCACAATTTCCCGGGCGGCGCTGATGCGTACGCCGGGGTTGATCACGCAGGCATCGCCGATATGGATGCCGCTCAAATCATCGCGATCCGACCACACCGTAAACCGCACCTTGCCGTCGCTGGACGCCATGATGCTGATGTTGTCGCCCAGGTGCACCAGCGGCCCGAACACCTCCACGTGCCAGGGCTGCATGAAGATGTAGCCGCTACCAAGATGCTCGAACTGCGGCCGCAGATAGCGATTCACATAAAAATTCTGATAGCTGACATACAGCCGCTTCAGCCAGGGCGGGCGATGATCACGTCGCAATGGTATCCCCGATGAGGTTTACAGGGTGTGAAAGTATGCGGGAATGGCGGGGTTTGCAACCCGTGCGGAGCACGGGTGTTGTAAGCGGGAAGGCGGGAAGGCGGGAAGGCGGGAAAGTGGGAAAGTCGTCATTCCCGCAACCTCTACCCCGTCATTCCCGCGAAGGCGGGAATCCAAAACCTTGCTTGCTTCGTTGGCCTGAAGTTTGGTGAGAGTGCTGGCAATGTTGTTGCGGGCTGGTATACTGGGCGAATATAACATGGATGTTATAAATGAACTGGACTGTTGAAACACTGAACCAGGATGTGGACAGGGAACTGGAGGCATTGCCGAAGTCTCTGAAAGCCCGGTTTATTCGCATAGCGGAGGTTGTTGAGCAGCTGGGGCTGGAGCGTGTCGGGGCTCCCCATATCAAACACCTGGAAGGAAAGCTCTGGGAGATGCGGATGAAAGGTCCGGAAGGTATTGCCCGGGCGATCTATGTTGCTGTGCGGGGTAAGCGCGTGGTGATCGTCCATGCTTTCACGAAGAAGACACAAAAAACACCACGCAAGGCATTGGAAATCGCCCGTCGGCGCGCAGCGGAGATCAGCTCATGACAAAACTTGCTGAGTTCAAAAAGCAGTGGCTCAAGGATCCCGCTATCAAGGTCGAGTACGAACGCCTTGACCCGGAGTTTCAGCTGATTCGACATCTGATTGAGGCCCGCGCCCGGGCCGGATTAACACAGGCCCAGCTTGCCGAGCGTATGGGCACCCGTCAGGCAGCCATTGCACGGCTTGAAAGCGGGCGGGTACAGCCAAGCCTGAAGACACTACGTCGCTATGCCCAGGCCACCGGCAGCCGTCTGACTGTCTCCCTGGAGCCCGAAGAAACCCGCCCCCGATCCTGAAGGCTCATCTTCCCTCATCATTCCAGCATTCCCACTTGCCCGCCTACAACACCTGCGCAATGCGCAGGCTACGGAACACGCCCGCGCCAGCGGGACATCTTTCCCACCTTCCCACTTTCCCGCTTACAACGCCCGGCCAACGGCCGGGCTATCTCACCCCCACCCGGGCCCCCACATTCGGATAATTGAAAGGGCCCAAATTCATGCCGTCGATGCGGCCGCGGGTATCGACAAAATGGCAGCTCGAGGATGTGGGCACATAGACGTAGCCGATGATGGGGCCGAACGGTCCACCGTCGAAGCTTTCACGGGTCCGGCGGGTAAAGTGACGGGTCGCCCGCCGGGCGACAATGCGCCGCTGGCGTTCAAAGCTGACCTGGCTGATGCGCTCGGGCAGGGGCAGCACCTTCCAGAAGGCCACGCCCGTCAGGCCCACCACAAAGATGGGCGAGGGCACCCGCCGTTCATTGAGCACCCACAGCCAGGGCGGGGCGGGGGGCGGCGGAGGCTGCCGGTTTTTCATTGGCAGTTCCAGCGCCTCCGTAAAACCCCGGCCCTGTTCCGGGCCCAGGGCCTCGGCAATCATGCGGGTGAGTTCGGGTGTGCTCTGGCCATCATCGATCAGGCGATAAAGCAGCGTGGCCGAGGGCCGGTAGCCGGCGGCTTCCAATCGGGCCTTCAATTCACGGGCGATCGCCCGGCGGTCACGGCTTTCAAACAAGTCGGAGAGAAAACGGCTGACAGGATGCATAGCCGCCATTATGGGTAATCGTGGCGACATCCAATGTCGCCGAGCGCGTCAGGAGTCGCGAATCGGGTGGTTATTGGTCACTCAAACTGGTGCGGCGGCTCGAGCGGAGTGGTCTCCACCGGGGTTTCGGCGGGCAGTTGCAGTTGTTCCATGGCCAGCGCCAGGGCCCGGTTGGCAAAGGCCTCGGGATCGGTCAATTCGGGCGCTTCGCCATAATTGCTGTGGGCGTTACCGGCGAACAGGCCAAGCACCGGGCAATCGGCATCTTCTTCGTCCAGGTATTCACAACTCACCGCCAGGCAGGGCCGGGGGCGGCCCCGGCGATAGACCAGCAGCGCATGGTGATATTGCATTACCCCGCTGGCGGTGATCCCGGTCAGCATCAGGGCACGGTAATCCCCGAACTGGTAGTGGCGGGGGCATGTGGCACTGCTAATGAGAGGAAGCATCAATACAAGTCTCCGATTCAGGGCGAACGGCAATCAGCGCTGTTTCAGCGAGCGATTAAATCGCGCCAGCAGTGCAAGCTGGCCAGGCTCGAGGCGCTGCTCAACCTCGCATCGTATCCAGCCGGGCACGCCGAAGCGGGCCTCGGCCACACCCCCGGCAATGCAGGCCAGGGTATCGCTGTCGGCATCCAGCGCCAGGGCCATGTTCATAACCGACTCAAAATTCTCCCCGAGCAGGGCAATCCCCAGCGCCGGCGGCACGGTGCCGGCACAGGTCTCGTTGTAGTGGCTGTGCTCCAGCCAGTAGGCCAGCGGCCGGTCTACCCGATAGCCGCAATGGTCGAATACCGCTTCGGCGATGGCCCCGGGCGTGGCCCCGCCGCGGGCCATGAAAACCGTCAGGGCCGTAGCGACAGCACCGCGAATGCCCTCCGGGTGATTGTGCGTGACCTCGGCTGAGCGGCCGGCCTCATTCATGGCCATGTCGGCGTCTTCAGCCCACCAGCCAATGGGGCTGACACGCATGGCCGAGCCGTTGCCAAGGCTCTCGTAGGCGGGTGCCGGCGGCGGCTGTTCGGCCCAGGCCCGGAAGCGCGAGCCCCAGGCCTGCCGGGGGTTATCCAGGCAGGCCTGACGGTAGCGCTCGGCGTAATCCAGGCCATCGAGCAGGCAGTGTGCCGTGGCCAGGGTCAGCAGGGTGTCGTCCGTATAATGGCTCTCCGCCGCGAACAGCGGTGTTTCCGG
>PWYF01000250.1 GCA_003567955.1 Thiotrichales bacterium | reverse complement strand
GCCCCATGTGATCACCGCCATCGGTGGCCCCTATACCCACAGCAGCCCCCGCCGCGTGCTTGAAACCGGCGGCTTCGACTGGAGCTTCGATGGCGAGGCCGAGCGCACCTTTGCCCAGGCCGTTCGCATCCACTTCCTGGAAAAGGGTGACCTGAGTCCGGTTCAGGGGCTGACCTGGTGGCATGAAGCTGGCGATGAATACATTGAGAACGGGGGCTATGACTCCATCCCCGATCTCGATGCCCTGCCCCTGCCCGCCTGGGACATGGTCGATTTCGACATTTATGCCCGACGGCCCAACCAGAACGGCTGGCTCAAGGGCAAGCGCTACGCCGGCATCTTTACCTCACGCGGATGCCCCTACAAGTGCAATTACTGCCACGACATCTTCGGCAAGAAGTTCCGCTGGCGCTCCGCGGAAAACGTACTGGCGGAAATCGAGCTGCTCTATAACACCTACGGTGTGGATGAAATCCAGATCATCGATGACATCTTCAACCTGCACAAACCGCGGATGCGCAAGATCGCCAATCATGTCATCAATACCTTTGGTGAACGCAAGCTGCACTTCTGCTTCCCCAACGGGATTCGTGCCGATATCTTTGAGCCCGAGGATATCCCGCTTATAGCGCGCATGGGGGTTTTTCAGCTGGCAATCGCCATAGAAACAGTCACGCCCAGACTGCAGGAACTGATTGAAAAAGACCTGAAATTTGACCGCACTACAGAAATTATTGGCCTGTGTGAGAAGGAAGGCATCCTGAGCAAGGGCGCTTTCATGATCGGTTTCCCCACCGAAACGGTGGAAGAAATCGAAGCCACTATCAATTACGCGGTCAACTCCCCCCTGACCTGGGCCGGCTTTTATCTGGTGGTGCCACAGGAAAACACCCCCATGCATGCCCTGGCCATGAAAGAAGCGCCCGTGGCACTGGAACATATCACTGTCATGGATTATTACAGCGACTCATCCTGGTACCAGGGCGCTTATGGCGTGGATCTGCAGAAAATCCAGAAACGGGCTTTCCAGCGTTTTTACCTCAAACCCAGCCGCATGTTGCGTATCATCCGGCATGTGAATCCGCGCAGCCTCATTAATGGCATCCGGGTTTTCCTGCATATTCTGACCATTCGGGACCCCCTCTACCAGGGGCACAATCACCGTAACGGTGAACAGGCGAAAATGCCTGATCTCCCTGAACCCAAACCCGTCAGGGTCAGAAAGGCGCGAGCTGCCAACACGAACACGACAACCAGCATTCCGGTCTCTAAAATCGGAACACGCGGCACCGCCACCGAACAGTCGCGCTGATACAGGACAAACCCCCGCTATAGTGCGTCATAATAACGCAAGCCGTCTCGGGCTATCCCAGCCACACCCGCGCATTACGGAACATCCGCAGCCACGGCGCATCCTCGCCCTGCTCCCGCGGCGCCCAGGACTGACACAGGCTGCGGGTGACCCGTTCCGGGTGCGGCATCATGATGGTGACCCGGCCATCGCCATTGGTGATACCGGCGAGACCGTCCGGAGAACCATTGGGGTTGGCCGGATAGTGCGTGGCAACCTGGCCGTGGTGATCCACATAGCGCACCGCCAGGCGTGAAGAAGATTGCAATTCCCCGGGCCCACCGCTGGCGAACTCGGCCCGGCCTTCGCCGTGCGCCACGGCGATGGGCAGACGTGAGCCAGCCATGCCCGCCAGCATGACAGAGGCGGACGGCAGCACTTCCACCAGTGACAGACGTGCTTCAAACTGTTCCGAACGGTTGCGCACGAATCGCGGCCAGCCGTCAGTGCCGGGGATCAGCTCGTGCAATGCCGCAAGCATCTGACAGCCGTTACACACACCGAGGGCGAAGCTGTTATCGCGCTCGAAAAAGGCCACGAACTGCTGCCGTACCCGCGGATTGAAAAGGATCGTTTTGGCCCAGCCTTCGCCGGCACCAAGCACGTCACCATAGGAAAACCCGCCGCAGGCGACCAGGCCGTGAAAATCCTCCAGCCTGACCCGCTCGGCCAGCAGATCGCTCATGTGCACATCCACCGCCTCAAAACCGGCGCGGTCAAAGGCGGCGGCCATTTCCACCTGGCCGTTGACCCCCTGCTCGCGCAGGATGGCAGTGCGCGGACGCGCGCCAGTGGCGATCATGGGGGCGGCCACATCCTCGGCCGGGTCAAAAGTCAGCGCGACATGCAGCCCCGGATCCTCGGCATCCAGCAGGGCATCAAAAGCTTCGCGGGCGCAATCCGGATCATCACGCAGGGCCTGCATACGGTAACTGGTTTCCGACCACAGACGCCGCCACTCAATGCGGTCCCCGGTCAGCACGTCTTCGCCGGCCAGCTTGAACTGCAGCTTCCGTCCCGGCAGCACCACGCCAAGACGATGACTGCAGCCCCCCAGTCCGGCCTCATCCAGCCGCGCCATGACCATGGCCACCTCGTCCACCGAGACCTGCACCACCGCGCCGGTTTCCTCGGCAAACAGTGCCGCCATGGCATCACCGCCGGCCGAACCATCCAGACTGACCTCAAATCCGCAGGCGCCGGCAAAGGCCATCTCGCACAGGGTGGCAAACAGGCCACCATCGGAGCGGTCATGGTAAGCCAGCAGTCGGCCCTCGCGGCTCAGCCCCTGGATGACTTCAAAGAAAGCGGTCAGGTTTTCCGGGCTGTCGGCATCCGGCGGCGTTTGGCCGAGACGGCCATACACTTGCGCAAGCACCGAACCACCCAGTCGATTCCGACCCCGGCCCAGATCAATCAGAATCAGCTCGCTGTCGCCGCAATCCGTACGCAGTTGCGGCGTGAGCACCCCGCGCGCGTCCGGTAGTGGCGCAAAGGCCGTCACAATCAGCGACACCGGCGCGCTCATGCGCTGTTCTTCACCATCCTGTTCCCACACGGTTTTCATGGACAGCGAATCCTTGCCCACCGGAATCGCCAGCCCCAGCGCCGGGCAGAATTCCATACCCACCGCGCGTACCGTGTCATAGAGCACCGCGTCCTCGCCCGGCTCGCCACAGGCGGCCATCCAGTTGGCCGACAAACGCACATCGGTGAGTTTCGCCACCGGCGCGGCAGCGAGGTTGGTAATCGCTTCGGCTACCGCCATGCGCCCGGAGGCCGGCCCGTCGAGCAGTGCCAGCGGGGTGCGCTCGCCCATGGCCATGGCGGCACCGGCGGTGCCCTCGTAGCCACTGGCGGTGACCGCCACATCCGCCACCGGCACCTGCCACGGACCCACCATCTGGTCGCGCACCACCAGGCCAGACACAGTTCGATCGCCGATGGTAATCAGGAAACTCTTGTCCGCCACCGAGGGAAAGCGCAGCACGCGGGCAGCGGCCTCGGCCGGGGCCAGCGCGGCATGATCAAAATCATCCCCCGGCGAGGGCTGGCGGGTAACATCGCGCAGCATGCGCGGCGGCTTGCCCAGCAGCACCTGCATGGGCATGTCTACCGGCTGATTGCCGAAATGCTCGTCGTTGAGCTGTAACTGGCCGTCATCGGTTGCCTCCCCGATATCGGCCCAGAGGCAACGCTCGCGCTCGCACAATGCTACAAAGCGCGGCATATCCTCAGGCCGCACGATCAACACGTAACGCTCCTGGGCCTCGTTGCACCAGATCTCCACCGGCGCCATGCCCGGCTCGGCACTGGGCACCTTGCGCAATTCCAGACGGCCACCACGCCCACTGTCGTCGAGAATTTCCGGCACCGCGTTGGACAGGCCGCCGGCGCCCACATCATGGATGGAAACCACGGGGTTTTCCTCGCCCAGCGCCCAGCAGCGGTCAATCACCTCCTGGGCACGACGCTGCATTTCCGGGTTCTCCCGCTGCACCGAAGCGAAGTCCAGGTCCTCGCTGCTGGCACCGCTGGCCATGGAAGAAGCCGCGCTGCCACCCAGACCAATCAGCATGGCCGGGCCACCCAGCACAATCACACGATCCCCCGGCTGCGCGAGGCCCTTGTCCACGTGGCCCTCGCGGATATTACCCATGCCACCGGCAATCATGATGGGCTTGTGGTAACCGCGCAGGCGGTTATCCGGGGCCCGCATTTCAAAGGTGCGGAAATAACCGCCCAGCGCCGGGCGACCGAATTCGTTGTTGAACGCCGCCGCGCCGATGGGGCCGTCACGCATAATCTCAAGCGCCGGGGCAATGCGCCCGGGGCGGCCAAAATCGGGCTCCCAGGGTTGCGGATCTTCGGGCAGGCGCAGGTGCGAAACACTGAAGCCGGTGAGCCCTGCACGAGGCTTGGCGCCACGGCCAGTCGCGCCCTCGTCACGAATCTCACCGCCGCTGCCAGTAGCTGCGCCAGGAAACGGCGAGATGGCGGTGGGATGGTTATGGGTTTCCACCTTCATCAACAGGTGCGCCGGCTCATGATACAGGCGGTAGGTGTGGCCGCTGTCCGGGAACAGCCAGCCGGCTTCATCGCCACGCACTACGGCGCTGTTATCCGAGTAGGCTGAAAGCACACCCTCCGGGGTGGTGTTGTAGGTATTGCGGATCATGTCGAACAGCGAGTGTTGTTGTTGCTCGCCATCGATCACCCACTCACCCCGGAAAATCTTGTGACGACAGTGCTCGGAGTTCGCCTGGGCGAACATCATCAGTTCCACATCGGTGGGATTGCGGCCGATGGCGGAAAACGAGTCCACCAGATAGTCGATTTCGTCTTCCGACAGCGCCAGTCCGAGCTCACCATTGGCCGAAACCAGTGCCTCGCGACCGCCACCCAGCACATCCACGCTGGCCAGTTGACCCGGTTCGGGATGATAGAACAGCACCTCGGCCTGCTCCGGCGCACTCATCAGCACCTGGGTCATGCGGTCGTGCAGCACATCCCCCAGTTTTTCGGGCTGCGGCGCAGACTCCAGGCCATCGAGATACCAAAGCACACCGCGCTCCAGCCGCCGCACTTTGGAGAGGCCGCAATTACGGGCGATATCGGTGGCCTTGCTGGACCATGGCGAGATGGTGCCGGGACGCGGCGTGACCAGCACCTGTGCCCCGCCCGGATTCTGTCCGGCCACTGGCGATCCATAGGTCAACAACCGCTGCAACACCCGGGACTCATCGTCACTGAGTGGTTCCGGGATGTCCGCAAAATGCACAAATTCAGCATGCAGCGCCTGAATGTCGGGCAGCTGTCGGCGCAGCAGCGCCAGTCGCTGCTGCAAACGGAAAGCGGAAAAAGCGGCGCCGCCGCGAAACCATTGCATAGCTTTTCCCCGTTCGGGTGTTATCGGATTTCCCGCCAGTCCAGGCCGGCGTCCTGCGCCGCCACGCCAATCCAGTGAGACTCGCAATCCAGCGCCGCGGCCAGGGTCTCACGGACCAGGTCGGGGCAATTATTGGTGTCACTCAAGTGACCGGCCACCAGGTGCTGCAGCCGGGCCGCATCAATACTGTCCAGAAACTTCGCCGCCTGGGCATTGCTGAGATGCCCCAGCTGCCCGCCTACCCGGCGCCGGACCGAGACGGGATAGGGACTGCGGGCGAGCATGTCCACATCGTGATTGCTTTCCAGCAACAGGGCGTCACAGCCGTCCATTTGCTCACGCAAATGGGGCGTGACCACGCCGACATCGGTGAGCAAACCCAGACTGAACGCACCATCACTGAACACAAACTGGCAGGGCTCGCGGGCATCATGCGGTACCGGGCACGGCTGAATATGCATATCCCGGAAGGCAATGCCCTCATGCGCATTGATCAGCCGCAGTTCCGGCAGTTCCTGCTCACCCCAGGCCATGCGGGTCCCCGGCGTCAGCCACACCGGCAAGTGATGGCGACGAGCCAGCCGCGCCACCCCGCCCACATGATCACTGTGTTCATGCGTCACCAGAATGGCGTCTATCTGCGCCGGCGAGACATCCAGCCGGGCCAGGCGACGCTCGGCCTCCCGCGCTGAAAACCCGCAATCAACAAGCACCAGAGTGTTGCCTACCGACACCAGGGTGGCGTTACCGCGACTGCCGCTGCCGAGACTGGCGAACCGGATCATCAGCCGCGCTTGCCCCCGTCACCGCCCGGGCCATAATAGCTGCCCGGAAACGGCGTTACGCTGGCACTGCCCCCCTCCACCGGGGTGATTTTGCTGCTGCCCTGTTTCTGCACATGGTCAATGCGCACCACCGCGTGCATGGGAATCCAGGTGCTTTCCACGCCCTCGAACTCACTGCGCAGTCGCTCTTCGGAGGGGTCCACCACCATTTCCGTATGCTGACCGAAGGTCAGGCCGGAGACTTCCACAAAGCCGTAGAGATGTTCCTGCTGCACCTTGCGGGCATAGATCTCGTAGATCTTGCCCTGGTTGAAAAAAATCACCCGGTAGAGCTTTTTTGCGGCCATGAGATTCCGTTTATTCCGGCGAGCGAATCAGCGCGCACAGTTTAGCCGATCCCCGGCTGTGCCCCAAGGGAAACAGCCAACCCCTGCTCATTGCCTGCGCAGTTTGTTTACCGCTTCTACCTTGTCCTGAAGGGTCTGCTGCTTGTCGGTGCGGGTACCCACCTTGAGGGTGGTGAAGATACGCGGCGCGCCCGCCTCATGCACGGCTTCGTGGCAACGCTTCACGGCTGCAAACACCGTCTCCCAGTCACCCTCAACATTGGTACCATAAGCGTGCATTTGCGGCTGCAGACCCGCGGCTTCCAGCACCCGCTGGCATTCGGCCACATAGCGGGAAACCGAAGCATCCGTCCCCATCGGGATCACACAGATTTCGACACTGACCTGCATAACATCACCTCCGGTCACTGGTCTCGACTCCGTCGTTCGGTCACGGTCTCTCCACCAATACCCCAGTTGTCGGTTGGCAATTCATCAATCACCACCACCGTCGTTTGGGGGTTTTTGCCCAGCACCTCCTCGAGCAAACGGGTGGCACCGGCAATCAGCGCCCGTTTCTGCTCGGCGCTGGCGCCTTCTTCGGTAATGCGAATATTCACATAAGGCATTTGTTGAACCTCCCTTGTTCCGTATTACTACCGGTAACCGGCTTCCCGGATCAGACGCTTGCAGCGCCACTGCAGATAGTGGCTGGCAACCCAGAAAATACGGAACTGCGGATTGCTCGTCTGCCT
>PWYF01000085.1 GCA_003567955.1 Thiotrichales bacterium | reverse complement strand
GGGCTGGGCGGCGCCGCCTTCCCCACCCATATCAAACTGGCCGCACATGAGGCGCGCCCGGTACATACCCTGATCCTCAATGGCGCCGAGTGCGAACCGTGGATCACCTGCGACCAGGTGCTGATGCAGACGCGCCCGGAGGATATCTTGAGCGGCGCACGGATCATGGCCCGCGCCACGGGCGCCACACGCTGCCTGATCGCCATCGAGGATCACCAGCACGAGGCCCTGCAGGCCATGCAGACGGCGCTTGAGGCATTACCCGGCGAAGACTGCGAATTCAGCCTGGTGCGCGTGCCCACCGTGTACCCCGAGGGCGGCGAAAAACAGCTGGTGCAAATTCTGACGGGCCAGGAAGTGCCCAGCGGCGGGCTGCCGCTGGATATCGGCCTGCTCTGCCACAACGTGGGTACGGCCGCCGCTGTCCATGAAGCCATCTGCCTCGGCCGGCCGCTGCTCTCCCGCATTGTGACGGTGACCGGTGATTGCGTGGCCCGCCCCGGTAACTTCCGGGTGCCACTGGGCACCCCCGTGGCCGAATTGATTGCCGCCGCCGGCGGCTACCTGCCCGGTGCCGAACGGCTCATCATGGGCGGCTCGATGATGGGCGTAGCCCTGGCCTCTGACGAAGTGCCGGTGGACAAGGGCACCGACTGCATCCTGGTCCTCGGCGGCGGGCGACTCGCGCGCGATGACGCCGCCATGCCCTGTATCCGCTGCGGCGAGTGCGTCGAGGCCTGTCCGGCCAGCCTGCTGCCCCAGCAGCTTTTGTGGCATGCGCAGGCCGGCGACAGTGGCCAGCTGCGGACCCACGGCCTGTTTGACTGTATCGAATGCGGCTGTTGCGCCGTGGTTTGCCCCAGCCATATCCCCCTGGTCAAGCATTACCGGGAGGCCAAAACCGCCCTGTGGCTGGAAGACTACGAGCAGCAACTGGCCGAGGAGGCGCGCAAGCGTTTCGAGACTCGCCAACACCGCCTGACGCACGAACAACAGCAGCATCAGGCTGAACTGGAGGCCCGCAAACCCCTGAGCGGAGAACAGCCCGACCGCGACATGGCGAAAGCAGCCATCCGCGCCGCGCGTGAACGGTCCCGTCAACGCCGCCGACAGGGCAAGGACGGCGGCCCTCAGCAGGGGCAGGACTGAAATGGAATTCAAACAGCACAGCGCGCCCCATCTGCGCCCCGCCACCCGTGTCAGCCGGGTCATGGCGGACGTGCTGATCGCCCTGCTGCCCGGCATCATTATCTACAGTATTTTTTTTGGCCCCGGCGTATTAATCAATCTGGTACTGGGCATGGCCACTGCGCTGGCGGCGGAAACCGCGATGCTTTACCTGCGTGGCCGCCCGCTGCAACCCTTTGTGACCGACTTCAGCGCCCTGGTCACCGGCGCCCTGCTGGCGCTGGCCATCCCGCCGCTGGCGCCCTGGTGGGTGGTGGTCATGGGGGCCTTGTTCGGCATCATCTTTGCCAAGCACCTGTTTGGCGGCCTGGGCTATAACCCCTTCAACCCGGCCATGGCCGGTTACGTGGTGCTGCTGGTTTCGGTGCCCGGCGTGATGAGCCAGTGGCTGCTGCCCCCCGGTCTGGCCGATGGCGCCCCCGGATTTTTCCAGAGCCTGTCTATCGTCTTCACCGGCAGCTGGCCCGCGGAGCTGGATGTGGATGCCCTTACCGGCGCCACGCCGCTGGATGAAGTCCGCTCCGGCCTGATGCAGGGCCGCACCCTGGGTGAGATCACCACCGCGCCGATCTTTGGCGCCATTGGCGGCGTCGGCTGGCAATGGGTGAATATCGCCTTTCTTCTGGGCGGGGCGTACCTGCTCTACCGGCGGGTGATCCGCTGGCACATCCCGGTCGCCACGCTGGGTTCGCTGGCCCTGATTTCGCTGGTGTTTTATATCGGCGACCCGGATCTGTACGCCTCGCCCGGGTTTCACCTGTTCAACGGCGCGGCCATCCTCTGTGCTTTTTTTATCGCCACCGACCCCGTCTCCGCCAGCACCACCCCGCGCGGCCGACTGATCTACGGCGCCGGCATCGGTATACTCATCTATGTGATTCGCACCTGGGGCGGCTATCCGGACGCGGTGGCCTTTGCCGTGCTGCTGATGAACATGGCCGTCCCCGCCATTGACCAGTACACCCGGCCACGTATCTACGGACACAAGCATGAGCCGTGAGGCAACATCAGGCACCGTCCGCCCGATCCTTGCCAGTGCCGCCGGCCTGGCCGCTTTCGCCGTGTTTTCCGCCGGCCTGGTGGCCTTGACGCTGGATCTCACCCGCGAGCGCATACAAACCAATGAAGATCTGCACTTGCTGTCCCGACTGCATGAAGTGGTGCCGCCGGACCTGATCGACAACAATCTCCACGAAGACACTCTGGTGGTGGAAGACGACCCCCTGCTGGGACAGCAGGAACCGGTCACTATCTATCGCGGCCGCCGTGAGGGCGAGCCGGCCATGGTCATCCTGCCGGTGGTGGCGCCCGACGGCTACAACAGCCCCATTCATCTGCTGGTGGGGATCCGTGCCGACGGTACCCTCACCGGCATTCATGTGACCCGGCATAATGAAACCCCCGGCCTCGGTGATGGCATCGACAGCCGCAAATCCGACTGGCATAAACAATTCCGTGGCCGCAGCCTCGACGATCCCTCACGCGAGGGCTGGAAAACCCGCCGTGACAACGGCGAATTTGACGCCCTGACCGGGGCCACCATCAGCCCGCGGGCGGTCGTTCAGGCGGTGCGCAAGGCCCTGCTATACTTCGAGCACAATCGCGAGCGACTGTTTGCCGAACCCGAGCCCGAGGCGAGAGGAGAAACGCCTTGAGTCAGCAAAGCTATGGCGAGATCCTCCAGGACGGGCTGTGGACCCGCAACACCGCGCTCGTGCAACTGCTGGGCCTGTGTCCGCTGCTGGCTGTTACCACCACGGCCATCAACGGCCTGGGCCTCGGTATCGCCACGCTGGCGGTGGTGCTGGGCTCCAATGTGCTGGTCAGCCTCTGCCGCCACTGGATTCCGCACACCATCCGCATCCCCATCTATGTACTGATTATTGCCACCCTGGTCACCACGGTTGAGTTGCTGATGCGGGCCTGGTTCTACGAACTGTTCCATGTGCTGGGTATCTTCATTCCGCTGATCGTGACCAACTGCGCCATCATCGCCCGCGCCGAGGCCTTTGCTTCACGCAATACCCTGCCGCGCGCCGTCGCTGACGGCTTCGCCACCGGCCTGGGGTTCGCCGCCTGCCTGGTGGTCCTCGGTGGCGTCCGGGAGCTGGTCGGCCAGGGCACCCTGCTGAGTGACGCCCACCTGATGTTCGGCGAAGCTGCACGCGGCCTGGCAATCACCCCGATCCCGGACTACCCCGGCTTCCTGCTCGCGGTGCTGCCACCAGGCGCCTTTATCGCCCTGGGCCTGCTGGTCGCGCTCAAAAACGTCATCGACCAACGACTGGCACAACCGGCCCCGGCAACAGAACCCGGCCACCCCGCCGCCACAGCCCCCGACTGAATCGAGGGGTCACTTTTCCATTCCTCACGCAACGCCGCGGAGCCGCAAAGAAAAATTAACCATGAAGAGCATGAAGCACATGAAGATTGGTAATGGGGAAACGTATCCGGTCCAGGGGGCGGCTAATGCCGGTGGGCCACATGCCTGACCGAAGACTTGCGGGTAACCCGGGTATCCGGCCCCGGCAGCATCAGACGCCCCAATATAATTCACCCCTTCATGTTCTTCATGCTCTTCATGGTTAGCTCTTTTATGATTTGGACTTTTCTTTGCGGTCCTGGCGGGTTTTGCGCGAGATAATATTTTTCCGAAAACTGAACACTTCAAACTGAAAACGCCCGCACCCCGGTGCGGGTCTGGAAGCAACAGGTCCATGAAACGCGAACAGGTGCATGATTTTTTTCGGCGGTTGCGGGCGGCCAATCCGGCGCCCACCACCGAGCTCAATTACAACTCGCCCTTTGAGCTGCTGGTGGCGGTGATCCTGTCCGCCCAGTCAACCGATGTGGGCGTCAACCGTGCTACCGAAAAGCTGTTCCGTGATGCGCCGACGCCCGAAGCCATGCTGGCCCTGGGCGTGGCAGGCCTCAGCCAATACATCAGAACCATCGGCCTGTATAACAACAAGGCCAAAAACATCATCACCACCTGCCGCATCCTGGTTGAGGAACATGGCGGCGAGGTGCCGGCCGAGCGAGAGGCGCTGGAAAAACTGCCCGGCGTCGGCCGCAAGACCGCCAACGTGATCCTCAACACCGCTTTCGACCAACCCACCATGGCGGTGGACACGCACATATTCCGGGTGGCCAACCGCACCGGCCTGGCGCGGGGCAAGACCCCGCGCGCCGTGGAAGACCGGCTGCTGAAAGTGATCCCGGCCGAGTACCTCAAAGACGCCCACCACTGGATGATCCTGCACGGCCGCTACGTGTGCAAGGCCCGCAAACCCGACTGCCCCGCCTGCATCGTCGCCGACCTCTGCGCCTGGCAGGAAAAAACGTTGTAAGTTGTAAGCTGGAAAGTGGGAAAGTAAAAAGCACTGTGACTTTCCCGCCTTCCCGCATTCCCGCTTTCCCACTTGTTTAAGGAATTTTTATGTTCGGCAGTGATCGTCAGCAGATGCGCCGCACGTTTTTTGAAGCCTGGCGCAAGGCCCGCGAGGGCCTGCCCCTGGAACCCGTGGAGGCACAGATCGCCGAGCTGATCCGGGAGCACCCGGAGTATCACGACTTTTTCAGCGACCCGGAAATCGTGCTGGAACGCGAGTTCACCCCCGAGGACGGCCAGACCAACCCCTTTCTGCACCTGGGCATGCACCTGGGTATTCGCGAACAGGTGGCCACCAACCGCCCCGCCGGCATCGCCGACATCCACCGCCGCCTGAGCCAGCGTCTCGGGGATCATGTGGAAGCGGAACACCGGATGATGGAATGCCTGGGCCGCGCCATGTGGGAAGCCCAGCGCGCCGGCCAGCCCCCCGACGAACAGGCCTACCTGGAATGCCTGAAACGCCTGGTCTAGGGAAATCTGGCGCAAGACCGGCTAAGCGACCTGCACCATTAGATCACACCATGGTTTGCCTCCGACTGGCTTTCGTTGCAGGATGCAGTATCCGGCCGAAATAACCGGCCGCTGCGGAGTAACGCATGGATCAGTCAGCGCCACACGTGCCCGGCCTGATGCGGCAGAAGGCCAGCCGTTATGCGCTTATCGGCACTCTCATCGCTGCTTTGGCCGTGGTACTTGCGACAGTGTTGCTTTGCATCATTGTCTATGACGGGCTCACGCTCGATAACATCATAAGAGCCCATCGCGAAAATATTGCCCTGTGGTTCCTGGACGCCCTGCCCTTCGCCTATGCCCTGTGGGGGCAATACGCCTCCATGGGCATGGCCAAAGAGGCCGGCAGCATGGTTCAGCAACGCACGGCCAGCCTGCGCAAGGAACTGGAAGAAGCCCGCTACACCACGCGGGCCAAAACCGATTTCTTTGCCCGCATGAGCCATGAATTGCGCACCCCCATTAATGCCATCATCGGCATGAGCGAATCGCTGATTGATGCCGAGCTGCCCGACAGCCATCGCCGCAGCGCCCGGATTATTCATGATTCCGCCCATGATCTGCTCACGCTGATCAATGATGTGCTGGATTTCTCGCGTATCGAAAGCGGGCGCATGGAGCTCGATGCCGTCGCCTTCGATCTGCGTGAAACACTGATCAATGCGACCACGTTGCTGGAGCGCCAGGCCGCAAGTAAAAACCTGCGACTGGTGCGACTGATCCCGCCGGATGCCCCGCGACAGGTGGTTGGCGATCCCGGGCGCTTGCGCCAGATCCTGGTCAACCTGCTGGGCAACGCCATCAAATACACCGATGAAGGCGAAATCACGCTCTCCCTGCGCGACTGGTCGCGGCAGGGAGACAAGGGCTTGCAGGTCGCCATCGAGGTCGCCGACACCGGCATCGGCATCCCCCGCCAGGAACAGGCGCACCTGTTTCAGCCCTACCAGACGGGCCGCAGCGGCACCCGCAAGGGCAGCAACAGCACCGGACTGGGCCTGGCGATCACCCGCGAGCTGGTGGAAGCCATGGGAGGTGAAATCAGTGTCGACAGCGAGCCCGGCAAGGGCAGTGCCTTCACTCTCAGAATACAGCTCGAAACCGGCCAGCAAGCCGATGTCGGACAAAGTTCGCTGGCCGACCTGGAGGATATGCCAGTGCTGCTGGTCGAGTCCCCGTCGGCCAATCGCGACGCCCTGGCCGGGCAGATGCGTGCCCTGGGCATGCGCGTCGATACCGAATCAAACGGGGCCGATGCCCTGCAGCGGGTGCGCGAAGCAACGCAAAAGGGGCGACCCTACGCACTGGTGCTCACCGATATATTCCTGCCCGACGAGACCAATGGCGAAACGCTCGGCCGGGCCATCAAACAGGACGAATTGACCCGCGGCACCTGTCTGAGTGTGATTACCGACACCGGCGCCCGGGGCGATGCCAAGCGCTTCAATGATGCCGGCTTTGCCGGTTATCTTACCCGCCCCATTGCACCCGAAAACCTGCGTGAATTGATCAGCCGCATCCTGACCACCCGCAGCATGACGGAAAGCGACCGTCGCCAGATGGGGCCCGTCACCCGCTGGCATGTGGAACGCAGACGCCGCAAACAGCTGCCGGTACTGGTGGTGGACGACAGTGAAATCGCATTAGAAATCACCTGTAACATACTGAAACGGCTTGGCTGTCAAGTGACAACAGCCGCATCAGCCCAAACCGCAGTGCGGATGGCGGCCGACCATGATTATGCGCTGGTACTGACTGACTGGCAGCTCGATGACCAGCGCGGCGACGAACTGATTCGCAAACTGCGCGAACTTCCCGGCGAACGCGGCGAAGTGCCGGTGGTGGTGCTGTCAGCCGGCTCGGACCCCGAGGCCCGGGAACAGGCCTTGCAGGCCGGCGCCAGTGACTGGCTGGTCAAGCCCGTGGCGCGGGAAACCCTGCAGGCGGCGCTGACCCGTCACACCGACATTGACGCGGAGCAAGCCGGGCCCGAGGACACAACGCCGCCCACAAGCCCGACCACCGAAGCCCCCGACACCCGTCTGGTTGAGATCTTCCTGACCGAAGCCTGCAAACGCCTGGAGGCAATCCGCAAGGCGGCCG
>PWYF01000002.1 GCA_003567955.1 Thiotrichales bacterium | reverse complement strand
CTCGAACGCTACCGTCTCGGCGAGCACAACGCCCGGGTGCTGGCCAGCGGCCGCGCCATCGGCCAGCGCATCGGTGCCGGCAAGGTGCGTATCGTGGGCGACATCAGCGAGATGTCCCGGGTTGAAAAAGGCGATGTGCTGGTCACCGACATGACCGACCCCGACTGGGAACCGATCATGAAGCGGGCCTCGGCCATTGTCACCAACCGCGGCGGGCGCACCTGTCACGCCGCCATCATTGCCCGCGAGCTGGGCATCCCGGCTGTGGTCGGCTGTGGCGATGCCACCGAAACCATCGGCGACGGCACTGATGTCACCGTGTCCTGCGCCGAGGGCGACACCGGCCGTATCTACGAGGGGCTGATTGAGTTCAAGGTGCACACGGCCGATCTCGACGCCATGCCGGAAATCCCGGTCAAGATCATGATGAACGTAGGCAACCCCGATCGTGCCTTTGATTTCACCAGCCTGCCTCATCGCGGCGTGGGCCTGGCGCGGCTGGAGTTCATTATCAACCGCATGATCGGCGTACACCCGCGCGCGCTGCTGGAATTCGACCGCCAGGACGCCAATCTGCAGGCCACTATTCGCGAGCAGATGGCCGGTCACGACGACCCGGTCGAGTTCTATGTGCAGAAACTGGTCGAAGGCATCTCTACCCTGGGCGCGGCCTATGCTCCCGAACCGGTCATCGTGCGCATGTCGGACTTCAAGTCCAACGAATACGCCAACCTCATCGGCGGCGCCGAATACGAGCCGGCCGAGGAAAACCCCATGATCGGCTTCCGCGGCGCCTCGCGTTACCTGTCGAAAGACTTCCGCCCCTGCTTTGAACTGGAGTGCCAGGCGCTTAAACAGGTCCGTAATGTGATGGGCCTGACCAACGTGCAGATCATGATCCCCTTCGTGCGCACCATCGACGAGGCGCGCCAGGTCACCGAACTGCTGGCCGAAAACGGGCTCAAAAGCGGTGACAACGATCTCAAGCTGATCATGATGTGCGAACTGCCCTCCAACGCCGTGCTGGCCGATGAGTTCCTGAAATACTTTGACGGCTTCTCCATCGGCTCCAACGACCTCACCCAGCTCACCCTGGGGCTGGACCGCGATTCCGGCGTCATCGCGCATCTGTTTGACGAGCGCGACGAAGCCGTCAAGCGCATGCTGCACATGGCCATCAGTGCCTGTCGCAAGGCCGGCAAATACGTCGGCATCTGCGGTCAGGGGCCGTCGGATCACCCGGATCTCGCGCGCTGGCTGCTGGATGAGGGCATTGAGAGCATGTCGCTCAACCCGGACACCGTCATCGAGACCTGGCTGTATCTGGCCGGACAATCGCAGGACGAAGCATGAGCACCGAAGCGCCACTGTTGATCGAGCCCCGTGAGCTCGCGCAAATGCTGCGCGGCGATGAGCCGCCCCTGGTGGTGCATGTCGGCAACCCGGAAAGCCATACCCACGGTCATGTGCCCGGTGCCGTGTTCCTGCCCTACGAGGCCCTGACCCGTGACGAACCGCCGGTTTCCGGGTTGGTTCCCGACGATGAAACACTTGGGCAGATCCTGTCGGGCATCGGCCTGACGCCTGACCGGCATATCGTCGCCTATGACGCCGACAATGGTGGCCGCGCCGCGCGCCTGCTCTACACCCTGGCCATCGCCGGCCACCACCGCATGTCCATGCTCAACGGCGGCCTCACCGCCTGGGTCAACGAGGCCTACCCCATCGAGCGTGAGCTGGTCACCGCCCAGGTCAGCCACTATCGGGTCAAGCGCGATGACAGCCACATCGCCGACCGGGACTACATCCTGGCGCACCTGGAAGACCCGGAGGTGGTGATCCTGGATGTGCGTTCAGCGGATGAATATTCCGGTCGCGATCTCAAGGCCAAACGCGGCGGACACATCCCCGGCGCCGTGCACATGGAGTGGACCCGCGCCATCGACAAGAGTCGCCACCTGCGCATGCGTCCGTTCAAGGAGTTGCAGGCCACGCTGGCAAGCCTCGGCGTCACCCCGGATCGCGAAATCATCGTCTACTGCCAGACCCACCATCGCTCCGCCCACACCTGGGCCCTGCTAAAAGCCAGTGGTTTTGAACGCGTGCGCGGCTACCCCGGCGCCTGGTCCGACTGGGGCAACCAGCCCGACACCCCCATCGAAATCGACGAATCAAGCCGTTGAGGCAGCCCTGAAAAAGCTTTGAACATGAAGCTCATGAAGAAATAAAGAAGAAGCTGTTTATTGATATAACATATTGTTTTTATTTTATTTTCTTCTTTTCTTCATGAGCTTCATGGTTAGCTTTTTGTTTTTTCTGAATGAAGGCAAGCCGGCGGACAGGAGCTACCAATCATGCGTCGTGATAACCCGGCGTTGGGTGCATTGAGCGTGGTCTTTGCGGCGCTCGCTTTTGCCCTGATGAGCGCGCTGATCCGGGAGCTTTCCGCCGAGCTGTCCAACCCGGTGATTGTATTCTTCCGCAATCTTTTCGGGCTGCTGTTCCTGATCCCCTGGCTGATCCGTCTCACCCCCCGGGGCATGCTCACTTCGGTGCCCCACCTGCATCTGCTGCGCGTGAGCGCCGGACTGCTGGCCATGTACTGTTTCTTCTGGGCGATACCGCGGCTGCATCTCTCCGAGGCGGTACTGCTCAATTACGCCACCCCGCTGTTTATTCCTTTCATCGCCTGGTTCTGGCTGCGCGAGCGTGTCAGCAACCCGGTCAAACTGGCCATCATCATCGGCTTCATCGGCATCGTGGTGATGTTGCGGCCCGGCACCGGGCTGTTTACCGGCGCCGGTGGCGTGGGGCTGCTGGCCGGTTTTTTTGCCGCCATCGCCATGGTCAGTATCCGCCGGCTGGGGCGCAGCGAGCCGACCACCCGCATCGTGTTCTATTTCGCCGTCTTCGGCACCGTGATCTCCGCCATCCCCATGCTCTGGTACTGGCAGCCCCTGACGCTGACCCAGACCGGTCTGCTGGCCGCCGTCGGCCTGCTCGCCACCCTGGGTCAGCTCCTGATTACCAAAGGCTACTCGCTGGCACCGGCCGCCCAGGTGGGGCCCTTCACCTACGCCGCTGTGGTCTTCGCCGGCCTGATCGGCTGGGCCGCCTGGGGCGAGACGCCGGATATGATCTCGGTGGCTGGCATGACCCTCGTCGCCGCCGCCGGCATCCTGGCTATGCGGCAAAGGGCTGCGCTGCCGCGCAGCCCGTCTAAAGTCTAATGTTTAAGGTCTAAAGACGACTGCGCGCGCAGCGCACGAATAACGTCCTGAGACTTTAGACCTGAGACCTTAGACGCTCGCGCGCAGCGCGAGCTTATTTAAGAAAATGTTCGCGGTACCACTTGAGTTCGCGGATGGAATCGTAGATGTCATCCAGCGCCAGGTGAGTGGCGCTTTTCTCGAAACTCGCCGCCACCTCCGGCGCCCAGCGCCGGGCCAGTTCCTTGAGCGTGCTGACGTCGATATGGCGGTAATGGAAATATGCCTCCAGCTCCGGCATCAGCCGGTGCATGAAACGCCGGTCCTGGCAGATGGTGTTGCCGCACATGGGCGAGGCCCCGGCCGGCACCCACTCACGCAGAAAGGCCAGCGTGCGCTTTTCGGCCTCTGCCACATCCACAGTGCTTTCGCGGACACGGTCGGCCAATCCGGTTTTCGCATGCTGGGTCCGGTTCCATTCATCCATGGCCTCGAGCACCGAATCCGGCTGGTAGATGGCCAGCACCGGCCCCTCGGCCAGTACATTCAGGTGCGCGTCGGTCATCACCGTGGCAATTTCTATAATCAGGTCGTTATCGGTATCCAGACCGGTCATTTCCAGATCGATCCAGATCAGATTCTCGGCACTCGCGGCCATGGGGCTTGCACTCCTGTTGCAGTCTGCTCACCGGGCGTTACCGGCATTTCATGGAGCCAAGCTTAGCAAACACGCCGGTTTTGGCCATGCCGGGCCACCTCGCGTTACCATGCACATACAAGACAACCATTTCCCTGACCAGGGAGGTTCATGCCATGAACGCACTGACCGAAAAACACTGCAAGCCCTGCGAGGGCGGTACCGAACCCATGGATGCCGCACAGATCCGGGACTACCAGCAGCAGATTCATGAAGACTGGGAAGTCGGCGGCGACGGCACGCTGATCCAGCGCGAGTTCAAATTCAGGAACTACTACCACACCACGGCCTTTATCAATGCCGTGGCCTGGATTGCGCATCAGCAAGACCATCACCCCGACATCAGCTTCGGCTACAACAAGGCCACCGTGGTGTTTACCACCCACGCCATCGGCGGGCTGTCGGAAAACGACTTCATCTGCGCCGCGCGCGTGGATGCCCTGTTGCCTGACAACGACTGACAGCGTGAGCCGCAAGCCACCCCGGCGCCCGCCACCCGACGAGGGCCCTGTGCAACAGGGGCGGGTGGTTGCGGCTCATGGCGCCAATGTCCGGGTGGAAGATGACACGGGCAAGCGCCGGCTCTGCCGCAACCACCCGCGCCAGCCGCGCCCGGTCTGTGGCGACCGGATCGAATGGCGCCCGGATGGCGCCAGCGGGGGGCATGTGGTGCGCATTCTGCCGCGGCACAGCGAACTGCGCCGCCCGGCCCGGCGGGGCGGCCACCGGGTACTGGCCGCCAACGTGGACCTGATGGTGGTGACCATCGCCCCGCGTCCCGCACCCGATCCCTTCCTGGTCGACCGCTATCTGGTCGCCGCCCGCCTGCTGAACATGGACGCCGCCGTATTCATGAACAAGGCCGATTTGCTGGATGACACCACACGCAGCGAAGCACAAAGCCTGCTGGCAGAGTTTGCCAGGCTCGGCTACCCCACCGGCCTGTGTACCTGTCACAAAAACCAGGGGCTGGCCCCGTTGCGGGAATGTTTGGCCGGGCGCACCGGCATCCTGGTCGGCCAGTCCGGCGTGGGCAAATCCTCGCTGGTGCGCGAACTGGTGCCCGACTCCGATGCCCGCATAGGTGAACTCTCCGCCGCCAGCGGCGAAGGGCGGCATACCACCACCACCGCCTCTCTTTATCACCTGCCCGGCGGCGGCGACCTGATTGACTCGCCTGGCGTACGTGACTTCCGTCTGTGGCCGGTGGATGCGCGCGAACTGTCACGCGGGTTTGTGGAATTCACGGACCTGCCGCCCTGTCGCTTTGCGGATTGCACTCACCGACAAGAGCCCGGCTGCAACGTCATCGCCGCAGTTACTGAAGGGCGCATCTCGCAACGTCGCTACCGCAGCTACCTGCGCATACTCTCGCAACCTGCAACAGAGGCCGCCGGAGGCACAGCCTGAAGCCCCCTGTAACCGCCCGCATCGCAGGTAAAAAACTTGACGCCGGAGGGTATTCACTGCTAACAATTGCCGTGACCGGACCGCCTGTCACATCGTTTCACAACAATAAAACAGGCTCCTGGAAGAACACCGTCAGCCGAGGCTTCGCGCAAGCATTCCCCGGCTGTAAGAATAAACCTTAATGACAGACATCGCGTTTTCGGGAGGCTAGACCATGAACCGATTCACATCCGCCCTGGTAGCGGGCACCGCTGCCCTGACACTCGCCGGCTGCTTTGGCAGCAGCAGCGATGTAGCCTTGATTGGCATTCAGCCGGGTCCCGGCGCCTCCGCAGAGGCGGCACAGGCCTTTGACGAGGTCCAGGAAGGCGAAGTTATCCGCTTCGGCTGTGGCTTTTTTGAGATCAACACAGACCTGAGTTTCAGTGATGTGAATGGCGTCACTATCCGCGGCTGCGGCAAGAATAAAACCGTGCTTTCTTTCGCCGACAGCCCCAGTGGCAACGGCATCCTGGTTCAAAATGCCGAAGGCATCCTGATCGAGGGGCTGACCGTGGTCGACACCCCTGACGACGGCATCCGCGTGGAAAACTCTGACGGCGTCACCATGCGCGATGTGCGCGCCATCTGGTCAGGCCTGCAGGAAACCATCACCGCGGACAACTACAGCACCGCCATTCAGGTGGACTGCCCGGCTTATGGTGAAACGCCGGTTTACCAAACAAACCCGGTTGGCAGCGGCAAATACGGCCTGTATCCGACCGACTCCAGAAACATCCTGATGGAAGACTCCGAATCCATCGGCGCCTGGGATGCCGGTATCTATCTTGGCCAGAGTGAAGACGCCATTCTGCGCAACAACCGCGCCGCGTTTAACGTGGCCGGCATCGAGATCGAAAACACCAACCGCGCAGATGCCTATGGCAACATCTCCGAGTGCAACACCGCCGGCCTGATGGTGTTTAACCTGCCCGGGCGTCCCTTCTATGGTGACCAGGTGCGTGTTTTCGACAATGTACTGCGTAACAACAACACCCAGAATTTTGCCGAGAGCGGCTTTATCACCCTGCTGCCGCGCGGCATCGGTCTGATGGTCATGGCACTGGACCAGGTCGAGGTTCGCAATAACACGATTGAGGGCAATGATGCCGTGGGCACCATTGTGATCAGTCATGAATTGCTCGCCCTCGCCGGTGAAACAGCCGGCATGAATGATCTGCAGCTCAACCCATGGCCGGATGCGCTGCATATTTTCGACAACATCTACAACAAAAACGGCGACGACCCGGTGATTGAAGGGGATGGCCGTGACAGCGACATCCTGATGGGGCTCATCATCTCCCTGAATGATGACCAGGGCGGCGCCCATATCATCTGGGACGGCTTCATAGACCAGATTGATAGTAACTGCGAAGCACCCACCGAGGTCGACTCCTTCGATGCACGCGGCAAGCCGCAGTATCGTAACGACCCGGAACCGGCCTGCCGTTACAACGCCTACAAGTTCGACGACACCACCGAGGAGCGGATCAAACCGGGCTACTGGATCTGTGTCGAAGCCAATAACGCATTCGACACCGAACAGGATGCACCCGTCTTCCTGAATCTCAACAACAGTCAGCAACAGGGGGCCGCCGATAACGATGCGGGCCCGCATGACTGCGCGGCGGAATTCGGCGAAACCCTGCCGCCGCTGCCGGCCGCCAACCCGGCGTACTTCTAACCCAATTCGTGATTGATGCGGTGCCGGCAAGCCGGCACCCGTCTCACGACTGACAAGCGAACCGGGGCGGCAACCTGAAGTCCAAGGGTTGTCGCCCCTTCTATATGCAGGGTGTAGAGGTTTTCTGATATGACTTTACAGGTGCGCATCGGGTCCATTGTTGCAGTGGCGGTAT
>PWYF01000117.1 GCA_003567955.1 Thiotrichales bacterium | reverse complement strand
CTCGGTGCCCAGTCGTTCGCGCAACTCCACATCCAGGCTGGACAGGGGTTCATCCAGCAAGATGCAGTCTGGTCGGGGGGCAAGGGCGCGTGCGAGGGCGACGCGTTGTTGCTGACCACCGGAAAGCTCATGCGGGTAGCGCCGGTCGTAACCATCCAGCCCCACGATCTGGAGCATACGCCGGGCGGTGTCGCGGCGCTTGGCGCGACTGTCGCCCCGCAGGCCGAATGTGACATTGTCGAGTACCGGCATATGCGGGAACAGCGCGTAGTCCTGGAACACCATGCCAACACGGCGCTTTTCCGGGGGCAGGCTCATGCCGGGGCGTGATACGGTCTTGCCGCGCAACCGGATTTCGCCTCCGGCCACGGGGATAAACCCGGCGATGGCCTTGAGGACCGTGGTCTTGCCGCAGCCGCTGGGGCCAAGCAGGCAGGCGATGGTGTTCTCGCGCACGCGCAGACTCAGATCGCGTATGACGCTCTCTTCGTCATAGCGGCATTCGAGCTGGTCAATTTCAAGGATGTAATCCATGGTATGGGTATTCTACCAGCCCCGCGCATTCGCGCGGGGCGTTGTAAGCGGGAAAGCGGGAAAGTTGTAAGCTTTGTAACCTTCCAGCCTTCCCGCTTTCCCACCTTCCCGCCTCCCGCGCATCAGCGCGGGATAAGAAATTCAAGCAGCGCCTTCTGGGCGTGAAGGCGATTCTCGGCCTCGTCCCAGACCACGCTTTGCGGGCCGTCGATGACCTCGGTGCTGACTTCTTCGCCGCGGTGGGCGGGCAGGCAGTGCATGAACAGCGCTTCGGGGGCGGCCCGGGCCATCAGGGCGCTGTTCACCTGGTACCCGTGAAAGTCTTGCAGTCGCCGGGCATTTTCATCCTCCTGGCCCATGCTGGTCCAGACATCGGTGACCACCAGATCGGCGCCCGCTACGGCTTCCTCCGGTGCCTGCATCACAGCAACTTCGGCGCCGGCTGTATTGATGATGGTGGCGTCGGGTTCATAACCGGGCGGGCTTGCGACACGCAGCGTAAAGCCGAGTCTTGCCGCAGCATTGATGTATGAATGACAGACATTGTTGCCATCGCCTACCCAGGCCACGGTGCGGCCCTCAATGGGGCCCCGGTGCTCAAACCAGGTCTGCATGTCAGCCAGTAGCTGGCAGGGGTGGAATTGATCAGTCAGGGCATTGATGACCGGCACCACGGAGTGTTCAGCAAAAATCTCCAGCGTCCGGTGTTCGTGTGCGCGGATCATGATGGCATCGACCATGCGCGAAAGTACCCGGGCCGTATCCGCGACCGGCTCACCGCGACCCAGCTGGGTATCCCGGGGGGACAGGAACAGCGCGCTGCCTCCCATCTGAGCCATGCCGGCCTCGAATGAAACCCGGGTCCGGGTGGAGGCCTTCTCGAAAAGCATGCCCAGGGTTTTTTGTGGCAGCAGTACATGAGGCTCGCCTTGCTGGCGCATGCATTTGAGTTCGCTGGCCCGCTCAAGCAGTGCGATCAACTCGGGCGTGGTGAAATCCAGTAGTGACAGACAGTGGCGGATCGGGCTCATGCCTGTTCCTCCGCGTTAACGTGATGCCAGGCGCGCAATGCTGCATCCAGGCGTTCAATGAGCTGCTCGGCTTCGTCATCGGTGAGCGTCAGCGGGGGCAGCAGCCGAATGACATTGCCGGCGGTGACGTTGATCAACAGCCCCCCGTTGAGGGCATGGCTGACCAGTTCAGCGCAGGGCGTGTTCATTTCCACGGCCAGCATCAGGCCACGGCCGCGGATCTCTGTCACCCCCGCCGGGTGCCCGGACAGGCGGTCATGCAGCCCCTCACGCAGTCGCGCCCCGAGTTGACCGGCGCGCTGGATCAATTGTTCGCGTTCAATCACGTTCAGCACGGCGTGGCTGGCGGCGCAGGCCAGCGGGTTACCGCCGAAGGTAGAGCCATGGGTACCCGGCCCCAGTACTTCGGCGGCTTCACCGCGCGCCAGGCAGGCGCCGATCGGCACGCCGTTGCCGAGCGCCTTGGCCAGGCTGACCACATCAGGGCGTATGTTGTCATGTTCACTGGCCAGCCAGTAGCCGGTGCGCCCGACGCCGGTCTGGATTTCATCGCAAAGCATCAGCCAGCCCTGACGGTCGCAGAGTTCGCGGATCGCGCTGAGATAGCCCGTATCGGGGATACGTACTCCGCCCTCGCCCTGGATGGGTTCCACCAGTACGGCGACGATATCAGGCTCATCCGCCAGCGCTTCCAGGGCAGCGACATCATTCCAGGGCACGCGCACAAAGCCGTCCACCAGGGGTTCAAAGCCCGCGCGTGCTTTGGCGCTGCCAGTGGCGCTGAGAGTCATCAGGGTGCGGCCATGGAAGGCTTCTTCCATGACAACAATTCGCGGGCGGCGGATGCCGCGGCGATGGCCGTGCAGGCGGGCCAGCTTGAGGGCGGCCTCGTTGGCCTCGGCGCCGGAGTTGGCGAAAAATACGCGCTCCATGTCGCTGGCGCGACAAAGCCGCTCGCCCAGCGCCTCCTGCAAGGGGATGCGATAAAGATTGGACGTGTGCACCAGGGTGCGGGCCTGCCTGGCAACGGCTTCGGCCACAGCCGGGTGAGCATGACCAAGCCCGCATACGGCGATGCCGCCCAGCGCATCCAGGTAGCGCTGACCCCGGTCGTCCTCGAGCCAGGCACCTTCGCCTTGCACAAAGCTCACATCCTGTCTGGCGTAAGTTGCCATGAGGTGGTCCGTCATTGGCTGCTGAAAACTCCCCGTAAACGGCGCGGGCCGGGACTGTAATCCCGGCCCGCACTTCAAAATCAAAGGTTAAAAATAGGCCACCCGGCACATGAATGCAACGCTAACGGCACAGGAAGAGTAAACCCTAGACCGTGCGCGAATAGAGCACGGGTGCCGGTTGCTGATGCAGATAACGGTCGAAGACCATGGCGATATTGCGCAAAAGCAGCCGCCCGCGAGGGCAGATACGTATGCCACCCGGTTCACGCTGGAGCAGGCCGTCGGCTTCCAGTGGCGCCAGAGCGGCAAGTTCACGGGCAAAATACTGATGAAAGTCGATATCAAAGCGTCTGTCGAGGTCGTCAAAATCCAGCCAGGTGCGACACATCAATTGTTCAATGACAACCCGGCGCAGGATGTCGTCGAAATCCGGCCGATGTCCGCGCACCACGGGCAACTGGCCGGCATCCAGGGCGCGATAGTAGCCACGCAGCCAGGCGGCATTCTGGCTGTAGTGGTTGTCGATCATGCTGATGGCGGACATGCCGGTGCCAATCAGGTCGCAGTCGCCATGGGTGGAATAGCCCTGGAAATTGCGTTGCAGGGTGCCATTGTCCATGGCGCGGGCCAGATCACTGTCGGGCAGGGCGAAGTGATCCATGCCGATGCCCAGATAGCCGGCTTCAGTGAGTCGATTGAAACTGTGTTCAAGGATGGCCAGTTTCTCGGCCGGATCGGGCAGGGTGTGGCGCGCGATCATGCGTTGTGCTTTGACCCGTTGGGGCAGGTGGGCGTAGTTGTATATCGACAGGCGTTCGGGGCGAATCGACAGCACCTGCGCCAGGGTGCGCTCAAAACTGGCGACGGACTGATAAGGCAAGCCGTAGATGAGGTCCAGGCTCAGCGACTTCATGCCAGCCGCACGCCCCTGCTCGATCACATCGAGCACCTGTTCCGCCGGCTGGGTGCGATTGATGGCAGACTGCACCAGCGGATCGAAATCCTGGACCCCCAGGCTCATGCGGTTGAAGCCGAGTTCGCCCAGTACGCTCATGGTTTCCGGGCCCACGGCGCGCGGGTCGATTTCCACCGAGAATTCGCGGTCATCCACCGCTGCCGGGCGGAAGGCGCCAGTGATACCCTGCATCAGCCGCCATAACTGCCGGTCATCAAGGTAGGTGGGGGTGCCGCCCCCGAGGTGTAGCTGGCGCAGCTCGCGGTCCGGGTCAAACAGGGCCCCCTGTATGGCGATCTCGCGTAGCAGGTAATGCAGATAGACCTCGGCCTTCTCCTGGTGGCGGGTGACGATTTTGGTGCAGGCACAGTAGTAGCAAAGGCTCTGGCAAAAAGGAATGTGGGCATAGAGTGACAGCGCCCGGGGCAAGGGGTCACCATTGCTGTTACGGGCGGCCATGGCATGATCATCGGGGCCGTAATCCCCGCTGAAATGCGGTGCGGTGGGGTAGGATGTATAGCGAGGGCCGGCGACGTCGTATTTCTCGTACAGCGGCCGGCTGAATTCAGCTTGTGACATGGCAATTGCCCCGCAACGCAAATGTGCATTGGCATAGACTAGCGTTATGGCACGGGGAAACCATGATCCAGGTCAACCCGGAGGCAGGCAGGTGATGGCCGCACAGATGGATGCCATTGAGCTCAGTCTTTTCACCAGCCGAATGGAGTCGGTTTGCGAGGAGATGGGGGCTGTGCTGCGGCGCGCTGCTCTGTCACCCAATATCCGTGACCGGCTGGATTTTTCCTGTGCAGTATTCGATGCCGACGGCGCATTATGTGCCCAGGCCGCCCATATCCCCGTGCATCTGGGCAGCATGGCCTACGCCATGGGCGACATTGTGCGGGCGCGGCAGTGGCATGAAGGTGATGTGCTGATCCTTAATGACCCCTTTCTGGGCGGCACCCACCTGCCCGATGTGACCGTGGTGTCACCGGTATTTGCCGGCGAGCGGCGGGTGGGTTTTGTGGCTAATCGTGCGCACCATGCGGACATCGGGTGCGAATCGCCCGGTTCCATGCCGGTGTCGCGGCGACTGGAGGAAGAGGGCCTGGTCATCCCGCCTACGCTGGTTGTGGATGCCGGCAAGCCGGTGGCGGACACGTTTGAAACGATCATTGGTGCGACCCGCTCCCCCCACCAGAGCCGTGGCGATTTCGCCGCCCAGTTGAGTGCCAATCGTGTGGGGGTGCAGCGTCTGGGAGAAATGGTCACGCGCATGGAAGCGGAACCATATGCCCGGGGTCTGGAAGCGCTTGATGACTATGCCCGACGGCTTGCCGCCGATACGCTTGCGGCTATTCCGGACGGCGACTACAGCTTTTGTGACTGGCTGGATGACGACGGTGCCGGTCAGCGTGATCTGCCGATCAGGGTTCAGATTCGCAGCCGGGGCGCGCATGTGGTGGTGGATTTTGAAGGCAGTGCCCCCCGGGCCGCGGGTAATGTGAACTGCCCGCTGTCGGTGACTGCCGCTGCGGTCATTTATGTTTTTCGTTGTCTGATGCCCGATATCACACCGGCTTGTGCCGGCAGTTTTGCCGATATCGAGTTGCGTGTGCCCGAAGGCAGTATGCTTAATGCCCGTCGTCCGGCGGCGGTGGCCGCCGGTAATGTGGAGACCAGCGGTCGGGTGGTGGATGCGGTGATGGGCGCCTTGTCGCGGGCCTTGCCGGACCGCCTCGCCGCAGCCAGCCATGGCAGCATGAATAATCTCGCCATGGGTGCGCTGACACCCCCGCTGTGGGATTACTACGAGACCATGGGCGGCGGCATGGGCGCCGGCGTTGACGGGGGCGGGCTGGACGCGGTCCAGACGCACATGACCAATACACTCAATACCCCGGTGGAAGTGCTGGAAATGAACTTCCCGCTGCGGGTGCATCGCTACGCCATTCGTCGTGGTAGTGGCGGGGCAGGCGCCCGTCGCGGCGGCGATGGCATCGTCCGTGAGCTGGAATTCCTGCGCGAAACCTCGGTCACACTGTTGACCGAGCGCCGCCGCCACGCTCCCTGGGGGCTGGCCGGCGGCGGTGACGGCGCGCGCGGAGAAAACTTCCTGGACGGCAAGCCCCTGCCGCCCAAAATCCAGCTCCGCGCACAGCCGGGCCAGCGACTCACCATCGCCTCCGCCGGCGGTGGGGGGTGGGGCACGGCCCGCGCAGTAGCGCGGGCGTCTAAAGTCTAAGGCCTTAAGTCTTAAGTCTTAAGACGTCTCAAGACCTCAGGCTTAAGACCTTAAACTCCCCCCGCGAAGCGGGGAGATTGCGTTACAATGCGCACTGAGTTTTCGTTTACCCCGAATTGCAGGAGCAAACCCCCATGAGTGAAGTAATTGAACGCATTGAACAGCAGCTCAACAGCCACCCGGTGGTGCTGTTCATGAAGGGCAGCCCGGATTTCCCCATGTGCGGTTTTTCCGGGCAGGTGGCCCAGGCGCTGAAAAACTGCGGTGTGGAGTTCGGGTACGTCAATATCCTGGAAGACCAGGAAGTGCGTGAAGAGCTCAAGGCCTATTCCAACTGGCCCACCTATCCGCAGCTCTACGTCAACGGCGAACTGGTTGGCGGCTGCGATATTGTGGTGCAGATGTACGAATCCGGTGAGCTCAAGCCAATGCTGGAGCAGGCCGCGGCCTGAAATCCGGTTGCCTGAGCTTCAGTTGGCGGCCGGGGGCGGGCCAATGGCCTGCCAGTGATTGACGATGGTGCAAAACAGTTCGGCGGTGCATTCAGCGTCGTAGACGGCGCTGTGGGCCTCATCCAGGTTGAATTCCAGCCCCGCCGCCGCCACCGCGCGGGCCAGTACGGTCTGGCCAAAGGCCACGCCGCCCAGGGTGGCGGTATCAAAGCAACTGAAAGGGTGAAAGGGGTTGCGTTTGATGCCGGTGCGGGTGATGGCGGCGTTGATGAAGCCAAGATCAAAATGGGCGTTGTGTCCGACCAGTACCGCGCGCTGGCAGTTATTTTCGCGCACTTCCCGACGCACTTCCCGAAATACCCGCCGCAGGGCCTCGTCCTCGGGCAGTGCAGGGCGTAGCGGGTGGTACGGGTCAATGCCGTTGACCGCCAGCGCAGCCGGCTCGATGTTGGCGCCCTCAAACGGCTGCACATGACAGGTGTGGGTGGACTTGCAATACAGCCGTCCCTGCTCGTCCATAGCCACAATGACCGCTGCGATCTCCAGCAAGGCATCGGTGCGATTGTTAAAGCCCCCTGTTTCCACGTCCACCACCACGGGCAGAAAGCCGCGAAAGCGGGTGGCCATCACCTTGAACTCGGGGGGGATGCGCGCCTCTGACATGCGCGCAGCATACCGTGCTTCGCACGGCGTTGTAAGCGGGAAAGCGGGAAGGTCTAAAGACATACAACTTTCCCGCTTTCCCGCCTACAACGCCCGCGCCCAGGGAAACGCTGATCAATTCGTCGCGCCTCAGGCTTTGCCAGCAAGTCAGGATCAAGGCGCGACTTTGAAAGCGTATCGAGATACGGTGAAAAGGCG
>PWYF01000077.1 GCA_003567955.1 Thiotrichales bacterium | reverse complement strand
GGAACCTTCAACCGCTATGTCAGCACGGACACCCAGGTGCTCGGCATGCTTATCACCGAAGCCACCGGCAAAACGCTCGCCGAGTACACCGAGGAAAAACTCTGGCAACCCGCCGGCATGGAGGCTGACGCCTCATGGCTGCTTGATGGCGCGGGCATGGAGATTGCCTTCGGCGGTCTGAGTGCGGTGCTGCGCGACTATGCCCGCTTCGGCCTGATCTACCTGAATGAAGGGCGCATACAGGATCAACAGATTGTCCCGGCCGAGTGGATCAGGGCGGCGGTGACACCAGACGCCGCCCACCTGATGCCCGGTGACAACCCCGCCTCGGACTGGGTTTTCGGCTACGGTTACCAGTGGTGGATTCCCCAAAACCCCGACGGCGACTTCCTCGCCCTGGGGGTCCACGGCCAGATGGTTTATGTCTATCCCCGCTACAACACCGTGATCGCGATGACCTCCGCCTACCCTGACTATTATGTTGATGGCGAGGCAATGGAGATCGAAAGCATCGATTTTTTCCGCGCTATCGCGAAAGGGATTTGAAGCGGGAAAGCGGGAAAGCGGGAAGGTGGGAAGGCACTAAACGACGTGCTGAAGCGCGGCACATTATAGTCTTTCCCGCTTTCCCGCCTACAACGCCTGTACGAAGCGCACACTCCACCGACGGAACACGGAACACGACCGGCGAAGCCGGTCACTCAGCCTGCGGCTGAGTCTCCGACTGATCCTGCCGCGGCCAGGCCCGCAGCACCGCCTGCACCAGCGTCGCCAGCGGGATGGCGAAGAATATCCCCCAGAAGCCCCAGATGCCGCCAAAGAAGAGGATGGCGACAATGATTGCCACGGGGTGCAGATTAACCACTTCGGAGAACAGGATCGGCACCAGGATATTGCCGTCCACGAACTGGATAATGCCGTAGGCAATGAGCACCCAGGCCATTTCCGGTGACAGGCCCCACTGGAAATAGGCCACGGCCGCCACCGGCAGCGTCACCACTGTGGCGCCAATATAGGGAATCAGCACCGAGAAGCCGGTCAGCGCGGCCATCAGCATGGCGTACTCCAGCCCCAGCAGGCTGAAGGTGATGTAGGTCACCACCCAGACGATCATGATTTCCCATATCTTGCCACGTATATAGTTGCCAACCTGTTCATCGACTTCGGTCCAGACCTGGGCGGCGAGGCCCCGATTGCTGGGCAGATAACGACCAAACCAGGCGAGGATGGCCTGCTTGTCCTTGAGCATGAAAAAGACCAGAATCGGCATCAACACGACGTAGACCATGAAAGTCAGAAGCCCCACACCAAAGGACAGCGTGCGGGACAGCACTTCCTGGCGGAACAAGGTCAGCTCATCGCCGATACCGGCCATGAACTGCTGAATCTGGTCCTCACTGAAGAACATGGGATATTGCTCGGGAAGGGCCTCCAGCAGCCGCTGGCCTTCATCAATCATCACCGGCAGCTGCTGGAATAACTGGGTCACCTGACGCACCAGCATCGGCACAACCGCAATCATCACAAACAACAGCAGGGCCAGGAACAACAGGAAAACCAGCGTGGCCGCCGCCAGTCGCGGAATGCGCCAGTGCTCCATCTGCCGCACCAGCCCTTCCAGCAGATAGGCCAGAATCACACTGGCGATCACCGGCGCCATCAGGCTGCCAAACCAGATCACCAGTAACAGACCGACCAGCAGACTGATGGCGAGAAACACCACCTGCGGATCAGAAAAATAGCGCTGGAACCAGGCCTTCAGGGCTTCCATGAATGACAGGGCCTTGTCGGGTCAGCCGGCGAGATCAACACTTGCGCAACACAAAAAACCCCACGCCATTGGGTGCCTGGCGTTTTTCCACCAGCCGGTTGCCACTCTGGGAACTGTAAGCCTTGAAATCCTGCAGGGCCTTGCGCGCATCCACCTTGACCATCACCAGGTCACCCACATCAAGCTCATTAATCACCTGATTGGTCCGCAGCACGTGCAGGGGCGCCGCAACGCCTGTGAGATCAAGTTCCGCCTTGTAATGTGCCATGATTTCGTTTCCTTCTCACGGGCAGATGCCCACGGTGCCATCATAATGTATCGTTAGCCCTTACAGAAAGCCCACTCGTATGAACATACGATAACCGGCGCAGTCCAACCTGGTTCGCATCATACCACCACGGCAAACCCGGCCGCGGGATCAACCGACTCACCGGGAGGCAACATCAAGACCTTGAAACATCAGCTTTTCAAATGTTTGTTGCTGATCATCGCGTTAACCGGCACCACCAGCGCCGGCGCCAACGCCGGCGCTATTGACTTGCCCATGATCGGTGACCCGGCGGACGCCGTGATGTCACCCGCCGAGGAAAGACGGCTGGGGCAACGCATCATGACGGATATCCGGGCCCGGGGCATGGTCATAGATGAACCGGAACTCACGGCCTATATACGCGAAGTCGGTTATCGCCTGGTGGCCCAGACGGACCGACGGGACCAGGAGTTTCACTTTTTTATTATCGACAGCCCGGGCATCAATGCCTTTGCCCTGCCAGGCGGGTTTATCGGAGTCAATGCCGGGCTGATACTGGCCTCACGCAACGAAAGCGAACTCGCCGGCGTACTCGCGCACGAAATCACCCATGTCACCCAGCGCCATATTGCCCGCCGGGTACAGGCGACCCGGGGCGTGGACATGGCCACCGCAGTGACCGTGCTGGCAGCAATTCTGCTCGGCGGCGGTGATCCCAATATCCTGGCCGGGGCCATTTCCGGTGGTCTTGCCGCTTCGGTGCAAAACACCATTAATTACACCCTGGCCTACGAATACGAAGCCGACCGTATTGGCATCAACCTGATGGCGGGCGCGGGCTTCGATCCGGAAGGCATGGCCAGCTTCTTTGAACGCCTGGAACGGGAAAGCCGCTTCCGGGAAGCCGGACTCGAGGAATTCCTGCGCACCCACCCGGTCACCAGTGCCCGTGTTTCGGAAGCGCGTAATCGTGCCCGTAATATGCCCCCGGTAGAGGCCACCGACAGCATGAGCTATCTGCTGGCACGTGCTCGCTTGCGGGTGATGACGGCCCGCACCATCGACCAGGCAGCGGACTATTTCAACGAGGAAATCCGCCGGCGTGAAGGTGACCAACTGACTGCGGCGCGTTACGGGCTGGCCCTGACACAGAAGGCATCGGCGCAGACGGGTGAGGCACGTAAAACGCTGCAGGGGCTAGTGGAAGACAACCGCCAGGTTCCAGCCCTGCGATTGGCACTGGCCCGGGCCCAGACGGCTGATGGCAACGCCGGCGCGGCGCTTGAAACCCTGGCACGCGCCAATGAAATATTCCCCGGTAATTACGCGTTGAATATCGAATATGCCGGACGGCTGCTGGAGAGCGGCCAGGCCGAACAGGCCCGCGAACGCCTGCTGCGGGTGGAATACGAAGGCAACCCGGATGCCCGGTTACTCAGACTGCTGGCGCGCAGTGCCCGTGACACCGATCGGCCCGTGGATGCCCATTTCTATCTCTCGGAATACAACCTGCTGCGCGGTGACCTCAACGAGGCCATCGCCCAATTGCGCATGGCGCTGGAAATCGATGATATCAACCCGTCCCAGCGCGAACGGCTGGAAAATCGACTGGAGGAACTGCGCAATATCCGCCGCATGTAACCATGGGCAAAAGCTTGCAGCGGGGGAAAATGGTGGGCCGTGAAGGATTCGAACCTTCGACCAGCGGATTAAAAGTCCGATGCTCTACCAACTGAGCTAACGGCCCGTGCAATGCAGGCGGGCGATGATACCGTAATCCCCGGCAATCTGGAACCACGGGCGACTATCTGAATACCGAAAGCTTCAAACTGAAAACCCTTGATCCGCATACCGCGTCGGATCAGCGACCCCCGCCTCTTTAAACCCCTGCGCCCGCAGCCGGCAGGAATCACACACCCCGCAAGCCCGCCCGGTTTCATCGGCCTGATAGCAGGACACCGTCAGGGCGTAGTCCACCCCCAGATCAAGCCCGCGCCGGATAATCGCCGCCTTGCTCAGCTTCACCAGGGGCGCCCGGATAATCACCCCGCGCCCTTCCACGCCGGCTTTGGTGCCCAGCCGGGCCAGGGCCTGGAAGGCCTCGATATATTCCGGACGGCAGTCGGGGTAACCGGAGTAATCCACCGCATTGACACCGATATATATCGCGCGGGCATCAAGCACCTCGGCCCAGGCCAGCGCCAGCGAGAGAAACACCGTATTGCGGGCCGGAACGTAGGTTACCGGAATCCCCTCGCCAGGGCTTTCCGGCACGCTGAGCGCGCTGTCGGTCAGCGCCGAGCCGCCGATGCCGGCCAGATCCACCCGCATCACCCGGTGTTCACGCACACCCAGCGCCACCGCCACCTTTGAAGCGGCTTCAAGCTCGGCCCGATGGCGCTGGCCGTATTCAAAACTCAGGGCATAACAGACATGCCCGGCCGCTCGCGCCTCGGCCAGGGCGGTGGCAGAATCCAGTCCGCCCGAGAGCAGGACCACCGCCGGCCCTGCTGCTGCCTGTCCTGCCGGTTCAGCCGCCATCGTCATTACCGTCCGGGTACATCGCCCCAGAGATATTTGTGTAACTGAATCTGGAAACGCACCGGCAGGGCATCGGCCACCACCCAGTCCGCCAACTGGCGGGCCTCAAGCTGCTCATGCGACGGCGAGAACAACACCTCGCAGTACGCCGCCAGATCATGTTCTCGCACCGCCTCGCAGGCCCAGTCATAATCAGCCCGATCACAGATTACAAACTTCACCTGGTCGTGCGAGGTGAGGTGCTCGATGTTGCGCCACAGATTGCGCGCCGACTCGCCGGAACCGGGCGTCTTGATATCAAGCACCCGGCTGACACGCCGATCCAGCCCGCCGATATCCATGGCGCCGCTGGTCTCAAGCGAGACCTCATAGCCGGCCTCGCACAGGGCATCAAGCAGCAAGGCACAGCCTTTCTGCGCCAGCGGCTCACCCCCGCTTACGGTGACATAACGGGCGCCATAGCCGGCCACCTGTTCGAGAATATCGGGCAGTGCCATCCAGTCACCCGCATGGAAGGCATAGGCGGTGTCACAGTACTGACAGCGCAGCGGGCAACCAGTGAGGCGGATAAACACCGTGGGCACACCCACGGTGCGGGCCTCCCCCTGCAGGGAACAGAAAATCTCGTTGATCTTCAGGCGCACGGCGGCCGTCGTGTCAGGCGCCTCGCTCTGGCGGACAACCCCGGGCATGGTTCTCAGCGTCCCTCATTATCCATGCGCTGCAATCGCTCGGCGGCAAGTTCGGCGGCGCTGCTGCCGGCATGCGCCTGGCGCACTTGCTCCAGCGCTTCACGCGCCCGGGACCAGTTCTGCTGTTCGTAATGGATGAAGCCGAGCTTGAGCCGGGCATCGGGAACCTTGTTGCTGCCGGGATAATCAGCCAGCACGCGCTCGAACTCGGCGCGAGCCTGATCAAACTCGCGCGAGACATAGTGCGCCTCGCCGAGCCAGTAGCGGGCATTGGGGCCATAGCTACCCTCGGCATAGTTGCCCAGAAAGTCGTTGAACGCACTTATGGCGCGTTCATAACGGCCCTCACGCAACAGCTCGAAGGCCTGCTGGTAGGCCTGCTCCTCATCGGCATCCCGGTTATTCCCGCTGTTCCGGCGCGCCGGTGTGGCGCTGCTTTCACCCACTTCCAGCTCACGCAGGCGGCGATCAAGGTCCACATACATGTCGCGCTGGCCGGAACGCAATGAATCCAGGCCATGCTCGTGCTCCTCGGCGGTGCCTCGCAAGCGTCGCACTTCCTCCTGCAGCTCATCCACCGTCCGGATCAGTTGCAGATCACCCTGAACTTCCAGCTGCTGCTCGATCCGGTCCAGCCGCTGTTCGATGGCCGTCAGGCGGTCACCGGCATTGTCGCCCTCCTGCCACTGCAGCGGCACACCGGCACAACCACCCAGCAGAAACGCCACCAGCAGCGCCGACATCGGATATCGCATCATTGGCCCCGTTCCTGTCATGGCTTACTGACCGTAGACAAACTCAACCCGACGATTAAGCGCCCAGGCCTGTTCGTTACTGCGCAGATCGGCGGGCTGTTCCTCGCCAAAACTCACGGTTTCAATCTGGCCGGAACTGACTCCCTGGGCCAGCAACATGCGGCGAACCGACTGCGCGCGGCGTTCGCCCAGGCCAATATTGTATTCCCGTGACCCGCGTTCGTCGGTATGCCCTTCCAGCACCACGCGGCTGTCCGGATGTCGGCTCATGTAGTGGGCATGGGCCCGGACAATGGCTTCGTCATCCGCACTGATGGTACTGCTGTCAAAGGCAAAGTAGACCACCCTTTCGGCCAGGAAATCCCGCTCCTCGGGGGTCAGCTCGCTGCGGAACTCATCGTCCATGGGCAAGGCATCCAGTGCCGGATCATCCCCGATCACATCCACCGTGGTGACATCATCATCACCGGGGCGAGGCTGGTCGGTCACGTCCTCATCCTCGAAAGTCGTCGCACAGGCGGCCATCAGCGCCACCGCCATCAGCATAGTCATTAATTTTACAAATCGGTTCATTGCCCTTCTCCCTGCATGAATTGTCGGGTACACCACAATATAAAGAAATTCGGCTATCAGCGTGAACGCAACGGCGACCAGACCGGCTCACGAACTTCGCCATCGGCCATGGTCAACCGCTGGCGGACCTGGCCATCCACCGACACCGTTGCCAGCTCGCCCCGGCCCCCGCGCCGGGAGGCGTGAATAATCATTGCCCCGTTGGGGGAAAAATCGGGGGATTCGTCCAGAGGCCCCTCGCTCAGGATGCGTAGCCCACCGCCACGCAGATCCATCGCGCCGATCATGAAACGACCCTCACGCCCGTGCACGACGGCCAGCGTTTCACCATCCGGACTGAAGCGTGGACGGGCATTATAACGGCCCTCAAAAGTCAGCCGGCTGATCCTGTTTTCATCAAAATCATAGGCATACACCTGCGGGCGGCCGCCGCGGTCAGAGGTGAAGGCGAGGCGGCGGCCATCCGGTGACCAACTCGGTTCGGTATTGATGGCGCTGCTGCGGGTAATCTGTGTCATTTCACGACTGCGCATGTCCAGCACGTGTATGTTCACGCTGCCACCATCGGAGAGCGCCAGCGCCAGGCGGCGCCCGTCCGGCGACCAGGCCGGAGCGCCATTAATGCCACGCTGCGCCGACACCCGTTCACGTTCGCCCGTGCGCAAATCCTGCACCATAATCTGGGACCGTCGCCCTTCAAAGGAGACATAGGCCAGTTGCCCTCCGT
>PWYF01000224.1 GCA_003567955.1 Thiotrichales bacterium | reverse complement strand
ACCCGCGACCTGCAACGGCGACTGCTCGAAATTGATCGGGCAATCTTCAGACACCAGGCCGACATCCTCGCCGCCTACGAAACAGGCGTCGCCCAGGCCGGGCGGCTTGTTAGCGATGACCTTTTGGGCCTTTGACAAGTGACTGGCATCGGCTTCGACAGCCTCCAGCCATTCATCCATGAGACCAAAGGCCAGGTCGGGCAGGTCAAGTACGGAGAAAATGTCGCCATCAAAGCCCAGGATCACATGATTGTCATGATGGCCATTGGCATTGATCAGGCGCTGGCGAAGCTGCATGGAGCGCCAGTTGGCGTGGAAGTCTTCACCCGCAGCATCGTGACGGATTTCGATGATGGGGAGGCGATCCAGATTGGCGCCGTCGGCAATCATGCCGCTGCGGTAGATGCTGGCGAGGTCCGCCTCTGTGCTCAGGCGACCCGGGCCCTCTACCCGTTGCTGGTCCTGGTCGTAATAGCCGATGCGTTCATTGAGATCGACGAATTCTTCGGCGTCGATCAGCCCGTTTTGCAGGGCCTGTAAACCGACCTGTACGCCGGTGTTGTCGAGCGGGAACGGAGCGAATTCTGTGCCGCCTGCATCAATGATGGTGCCCATCATATTGCGGTTGTGTTCGGGGTAATTACAGCGCACGCCCTGGGGGTTGGTGTCAGGATCGTAGGTCAACTCGGGCGGGAAGGATGCCCCAATGGCCATGCCGGCCACCGTGGTGCTGCAGTTCTGCGGGTTGGCAGGGTCCCCCGTTGGCAGGAACAACTGTACCCACTGGGCGCACTGCGCCACGCCATCATGTCCGGTGATGGCATTTTGCTGTGCTTCGGTCAGATCAACACCGTCAAGCTGCAGGTACTCATTGGCCAGGCCGCAGGAGGCTACTTCGATGCTGGTGGTGGTCGTATCCGGGAATACCGCACCCGGCAAAATGCCGTCAATGAGCCCCGGATAGGCCGAACTGATACTGATCTGCTGGATGGCGCTGCCGGAAGACCCGGAACCGACGGTGAAGCGGATCTCGCCCCGGGTCGTGATGATGTGTTCCCTGAACATCATCAGCGATTCGGCGGCCAGCGAATAATTGGTGTTATGGAGATTGTTGGCCAGTGAAGCCAGCCCCAGCATGTAACCCTTGCGCAGCGCCGTCTCATTGAAAAAGACGCCGCCGGGGTTGAGCGGGTCTACGGGCAACTCCTGGAAACGGCTGTTACCTGCGGCAAAGCCGAAGGTCATTATCAATTTGTTGTTCCAGCCGCGCTGGGGTTCAGCCGGATGATGCGGCTCGTCGGGGTCGTGGAATACCACCAGCGAGTACATGCCGCGATTGAGGGTGCCGGTTTCCACGGCAATAATGCTGCGCACGCTGTCGCCACGGTCATTGGTGAAGGTGGCGATGTCCTCGTCCGCCGGCGGGCTGTCGGGGTCAAAAGGCTCAAAACAGGCATTGCCGCCCGTGATGGTGAAGTCACAATCCGGGTCGGCGTCAGCCGGCTGGTAGTAGTAATCAATAATCGCCGGCGCCTCGCAGTGCTCATCAGGCGCTTCATCCAGACCGCTGACCCGGGTGGCGACCGTAGCCTGGTTACCGGTCACCGGGTCGGTGACTTCCACCTCGGCGCCATCCGGGGTGGCGCAGATCCAGGGATCCATATGAGGGCCGGAGAAAACCGGGCCGGCCGGCGGATGGGCGGTGACGGCAAGGCGCTTGCCGGTGGCCGGGGCGACGGTGTAGGCCCTGAGGGTGTTTTGACCTTGCTCGAAAGCCTCGACCAGGCCGACAAAGCGGCCATCAGAGCGCAGGGCAAAAGCCTCTGTTACATCGGCTCCGCCCTCGATTTCCACAGTAACATTGGCGGGGTCCACACCATCTTCCAGCACCACTTCCACCAGCGCATCATTGCCGGTCACCATGTCGGCGCGGCTGGAAAGGGTCTGGATGGAGACAATATCAACGGAGCCGGGGCTGCCGCTGCTGCCAAAACAGCCGCTGAGCAGGGTAATCAACAGTAACAGGGGCATGGCGCGGCTCAAGCGGTGCAGGCCGCGGCGGTCAAGGTAATCCATTGTGAACTCTCCCGGGGTGTTTCAGATTATTTTGCGGCTTGTTGTTGTGTAATTATTCGTCGAGCATTGCACAATCCCACAGGGCAATAAACCCGTCACGGGTTTTGCGCCGACCGGACTCCGGGGAGACAGCGATTGCAGCCGGCTCAATTTGAACGTGCGGGGATTCGCCTCGGCTATCGCTATCGGCGTGGCAGGGATGGCGGGCCGGCGCTGGTTTTGCTGCACGGGCTGGCCAGTAATTCAACGCGCTGGACGGAGTTCGTCAATAACACACGCCTGGACCCGGACTGGCATATTGTTTGCCCCGATTTGCGGGGGCATGGTGCTTCGCTGTGGCGCGGGCGGCTGGACATGGACCTGTGGCTGGCGGATTTGCGCGCGCTGCTGGATTATCTGGCGATTGAACAGGCCGTGGTGGTGGGGCACTGTCTGGGTGCCAATATGGCGCTGGCCTTTGCCCGGCGCTGGCCGGCCCGCTGCCGGGGGCTGGTGCTGATTGAGCCCATGCCGGCGCCGGCCCTGCGTGGTGCGCTGGCCCTGGTGCGGCCGCTGCGCGGGTTGCTGCCCCTGCTGGCCGGGGTGGTGCGGGGCCTTAATACCCTGGGGATTTACCGGCGCCGGCTGCCGACGCTGGATCTGGCCGAGCTGGATCGTCGCACGCGTGCCGCCATGAGTGAGCACGGCGCCCGCCAGGCGGTGATCAAGCGTTACAGCGCACCCAGCCTGGATACGTTTTACATGCCGATCGCGGCGTATTTGCAGGCCCTGGCGCAGTTGTTTCGACCGCTGCCGCTGAATGAGGTGCATGCCCCTGCGCTGGTGCTGTTGTCCGCGGGGGCGTTGCTGGCTGATCCGCACAAGACACGGCAGATCATGGCGGCCCTGCCAAACGTGCAGATTGAAATGCTTGAGGCGCTGCACTGGATCCCCACCGAACAGCCGGAGCGCATGACACAGTTGATTGATGCGTGGTTGCAGCAGCTTGAGTGAACACAAGGGGCATCAATGAGCGACAGCAATAACAGCGTACGCGGTCTGCGTGAGCAGATCGGGCTGGTGGCCGGCCCGTTGCTGGCCGGGTTGATGCTGTGGGCGGGGCCGCCGGAGGCGCTGGCGCAGGCCGCCTGGCTGGTGGCGGCGCTGACTGTATTGATGGCGGTGTGGTGGATCAGCGAGGCGCTGCCCATTGCGGCGACGGCGCTGTTGCCGCTGGTGATATTGCCGCTGCTGGGAGTCAGCGATTTCGCTGCCGCCGCCACCCCCTATGCCAATCCGGTGGTGTTTTTGTTTCTGGGGGGCTTTCTGATTGCCCTGGGTATCCAGGCCAGCGGGCTGCACCGGCGTATTGCGCTGCTGATTCTGGGGGCTTTTGGCGCCCGTCCGCACCGCCTGGTGGGCGGCTTCATGCTCGCCACCGCGCTGCTCAGCATGTGGATCAGTAATACGGCCGCCGCCGCGTTGATGTTGCCCATTGCCCTGTCGGTGCTGGTGTTGCTGGAACGTGAGGGCACCCGATTACCGGCGACACTGGCCGTGGCCCTGATGCTGGCCATTGCCTGGGGCGCCAATATTGGCGGCATGGGCACGCTGATTGGCACGCCGCCCAATGCCCTGCTGGCCGCTTATATGGCCGAGCAGGGCATTAATGTGAGTTTTGCCCGCTGGTTGTTGCTGGGCGTGCCGCTGGTCACGGTCTTGCTGCTACTGGCCTGGTGGGTGCTGGTGCGGGTGGCGCACCAGTTGCCACGGCAGCCCTTGCCCGGTGTGGATGACTTGCTGGGGCGTGAACGCGCCGCGCTGGGTGTCATGGACAGTGCCCAGAAGCGGGTGCTGGCGGTGTTTGTGCTGGTGGCGCTGGCCTGGGTGACGCGCCCGCTGCTGGAGAGCGTCTGGCCGGCCATCTCGGATGCGGGCATTGCGCTGGCCGGTGGCTTGTTGTTGTTCCTGTTGCCGGCGGCGGGCGTGACAGGGCGGCCCATACTGGTATGGCGGGATACGCGCGAGTTGCCCTGGGGCGTGCTGGTGCTGGTTGGGGGTGGATTGAGTCTGGGCAGTGCCATTGATCATAGCGGGCTGGCCGCCGCGCTGGCCGCCCTGTTGCAGGGCCTGGATGGCGCCCCGCTACCGCTGGTGCTGTTGCTGGTGGCAACGCTGACCCTGCTGCTCAGTCATGTCACCAGTAATACGGCCACTGCCGCCATGCTGATCCCGTTGGCGGCGGGGCTGGCGCCGGTGCTGGATGTGCCGGTGATGTTGCTGGTAGTGCCGGTGGTGCTGGCGGCTTCCTGCGCCTTCATGCTGCCGGTGGCTACACCACCCAATGCCATCGTGTTTGGCAGCGAGCGGCTGACCATTCCGGATATGCTGCGCGCCGGTGCCCCCCTGAGCCTGCTGGCACTGGGGGTGATTGTGCCGGTGGCCCTGTGGTGGGCCTTGCCGGCGCTGGCTGGCGGCAGCTGATCCCGGAGCTTTCAGCCGTTACCCAGGCTGAATTTGAGCAGCCAGCCGATAGCAAAGGCCAGCGAGGCGGCAATGGCGCCCGTGAACAAGGTTTGCAGCGCCGCCCGCAGGCGCGGCACACCCACATGAACGCCCTTGAGCCAGCCGATGATGAAAAAGGCCAGGCCAGTGGCAATGCAGCTCAGCACAAAGCTGGTATCCGCCTGGATGCCCGGCACCAGATAAGACAGCAGCGGAATCAAGCCTGCCGCCGCAAAGGCCGCGAAAGTCACCAGACCGGCACGCAGGGGGTCGGGGCCCTCCAGTGCCAGGCCATATTCTTCCCGGATCATGGTGTCCACCCACAGCCGCTGGTCGTCGGTGATGGTGTCCACAATGCGCTCCAGGGTATCGCCTTCAAAGCCCTTGGCGGCAAAGATCTGGCGAATCTCCTCGCGTTCACCCTCGGGCACGGTGGCCACATGGTGTTCTTCTCTTGCCCGGGCGCGCTCGACCAGTTCGTCACGGGTGCGGGTGTTGTGGTAATTGCTCACCGCCATGGAAAAGCCGTCGGCAACCAGATTGGCAAAGCCCATGATCACGATGACCAGGGGTGACAGGGCGGCCCCGGTGGCGCCGGCGACCACGGCGAAGGTGGTCACCGCGCCATCAATGCCGCCGAGCACGGCATCACCCGCGTAACTGTGTTGCTGAGTGCGGCCCAGTCGGCGACGGATGGCCTCGGGATGATGGTCGTCGTGGTTCGCCTTGTGATCGCTCATGGGCGGTTCCGTGGCGGTGTGAAACGCAGGGCATCGAAGTGTTGCGGGTAATCCGCCGGCGTCTTGTTGCCGGCGCTGACGGGCAGCTGGCCCAGACTGAAAATGCTGGTTTCGCCCGCCTGGCGCAGATACCAGGGTACGCCATGACGGTTGCTGGCATGGGCATTTCCGGTAATCAGGATCACGCCATCACCACGATCGGCCTGCCGAAGACGCAGCGCCATATGGGCGTCGCGCAGGCGCTGGGCGTCGAGCAGGGCCGGCAGGCTGTCTGCGGGCAGATGCGCCGCATGGGCCTCACGCAGACGTTGATCGAGTTCACTTGCAGCCGATTCCGGCAGGGGCTGATCCAGGCGCAGTTCGGCCCGTTCATCGGCATCCAGTGAGGTCAGGCCTTTTCGGGCCACTTCGCGAACCTCGTGGCGGGGGCGGTTGGCGTCCACCAGGGGCAACTGGTGGTGCAGTGTGGCTGCAGCGACGGGTTGATACAGCGACCAGGCGGGCCAGCCGCTGTCTTCCCAGCGCAGTACTTCGGCCAGGCCCTCTACCGTGGCTTCGCCACTGTCCAGATAGTCATGCAGCACCGCGGCCTGGGTGCTGTCGATCATTTCCATGGCCACCACCGGGCGGCGCCCGTGCTCGGCGAGGGCATCGATCAGCGTTGCCTGGAATTCATGATGCGCGCGTTCGCCGTGAATTTCTCCCAGCAGGATATAGTGGCTGTCAGCCAGGGCGGCTATCAGCTCATCATCGCTGATAAAGCGCTGTTGTTCGGCGTGCCAGATGCGCTCCTGCAAGGGGTGGGGCGTGGTGGCACAGGCGGCCAGCAGCAAACAGGCGAGCAGGGGCAGGCCATGCCGTAACTGGCAGGCAGCACTGAAGTTGGCCAGTCGGGTGTTCATCGCCCTAGTATGGTCGCAAATGCCACCGGGACAAACTGCCTTATGCATAACGACCTGCGCACGACCATTCTGCTTGACGGGCTCACCTTCCCCGAAGGGCCGCGCTGGCGCGAGGACCGGTTGTGGTTTTCGGACTTCTTCAGTCATCGGGTGATGACGGTTGACCTCCAGGGTCATACGGAGGTGGTGGCCGAGGTGCCCGGCCAGCCCTCCGGGCTGGGCTGGACCCCGGACGGCCGCCTGCTGGTGGTGTCGATGACCGACCGGCGATTGCTGGGGCAGGCCGAGGAGGGGCTTGTGGAAGTGGCGGATCTCTCTGCCCTGGCACCCTGGCACTGCAATGACATGGTAGTGGATGCCACGGGCAGAGCCTGGATCGGCAATTTCGGCTTTGAATACCGCGACGAAAATTCCGTGCGTTCGACAGTGCTGATCCGGGTGGACCCTGATGGCACAGCCCGGGTCGCGGCCGACGGACTTTATTTCCCCAATGGCATGGTCATTACGCCGGACGGGAATACGCTGATCGTGGCCGAAACCTTCGCCGCCCGACTCACTGCGTTCACCATTGCCACGGATGGCAGCCTCACGGATCGACGGACCTGGGCCGAGCTGCCCGGCAAGTCGCCCGACGGGATTTGCCTGGACGCCGATGGCGCCGTGTGGGTGGCCTCACCGCCGACGCGGGAAGTGATGAGGGTTTTTTCGGGCGGTGAGATTGCCCAACGCGTGGTTATTGAAGACAACCACGCTATTGCCTGCATGCTGGGGGGCGCTGAAGGGCGCACCTTGTTTGTGCTCACCGGCCGTGTCGGCCTTTCCGCAGCACAGGCCCGCGAGCATGCTTGCGGGCGTATCGAAATGGTTGAGGTAGAAACACCCGGCGCCGGCTTGCCCTGAAGCCGGCGATTTGTCACAGGCCTGCCCCGAAGTAGCGCCGCCCCTTCGTTTGTACTGCTCCGTTGTGGTGCGCCTGGCTGGTTCCTCTTGCCCGGGGCTTCCGCTTTATCTATTGATAATCAGATGCCTGTGCAGGTTGGCACGTTCATTGCTCTGGTATTGCGGTCATTCGCCTTTCCGGAGTAGCCAACAATGTCAGAAGTCCAGAATATCGTGGAACTCAAGCTGGCCATGGATACGGTCTGGCTGACCGCCGCTGCGGCGCTGGTGTTTTTCATGCAGGCCGGTTTTGCCCTGCTGGAAAGCGGTATGTCACGGGCCAAGAATTCGGTCAACGTGATCATGAAGAATTACACCGACATGTGTTT
>PWYF01000187.1 GCA_003567955.1 Thiotrichales bacterium | reverse complement strand
CGCCACCACCATCTTCATGCGGAGTTCTCCTCACTCACAGACTTAAAGGAAACGCTGATTCTCGCATATCCACCCCCCCATCCGGAAAACCGCGCCCAGCGCTTCCTCACCAACCCGATTCATACGCGCGGCGCAGCCGCACACCACCAAGGTAACCACGTAACCACACCCAACCTGTCAGCGCGTACTCAGCGCCATCAGACCTGCACGGCATTTCCCGCGACGTAATCACCTAACCACGTAACCACGTAACCACGTAACCACGTAACCACACCCAACATATCAGCGCGTACTCAGCGCCATCAGACCTGCACGGCAATTCCCGCGACTTAACCACTTAACCACGTAACCACGTAAAACGCTTTAAACCATCGTCACCATTTCTTCGGCGCTGGTGGGATGAATGGCCACGGTATTGTCAAAATCCGCCTTGGTCGCACCCATTTTCACTGCCACAGCAAAGCCCTGCAGCATCTCGTCGGCGCCAGTGCCGATAATATGTACCCCCACCACGCGCTGTTCGCTGCCCACCGTGACCAGTTTCATGCGGGTGCGCGGTTTGTGCTCACTCAGCGCGTACTCCATGGGCACAAACACCGTATTGAATACCTGCACCTGATCGCCGTGGCGCTCGCGCGCGGCGGCCTCGCTCAGCCCCACCGTGCCGATGGGCGGATGCGAGAACACCACCGTGGGAATATTGTCATAATCCAGGTGCCGCTCTGGCTGGCCACCGAACAGCCTGTCCGCCAGCCGGCGACCGGCGGCAATAGCCACCGGTGTCAAAGGCATGCGACCGGTAATATCTCCCAGTGCATACCCCCCCGCCACATTGGTGTTCTGATACGCATCCACCGGCACCTCGCCATTGTCGTGCATGGCCACGCCCGCGGCTTCCAGCCCCAGCCCGGCGGTTTCGGGCTTTCTGCCCACGGCCCATATCACTGCATCCCGGGGACCACTGCGCTGACCGTCACTGCTCTCCAGCACCAGCCCATCGCTCTCGCGGTGCAGCGCGGCGGGCGTAAAGCCGGTGACAAGCTCGATCCCCTCGCCAGCCATGTTCTCCATCAGGCCTTCACGCAGTGTTTCATCGAAGTCCCGCAGGGCCTGATCCCGCCGGATCACCAACGCGGTTTCACTGCCCAGCCCCCGCAATACGCCGGCGAGCTCGACCGCGATATAACCGGCGCCGACCACGGCCACCCGGCGCGGCTGCGAGGCCAGCGCAAAAAAACCGTCCGAATCGATGCCATGTTCAGCGCCCGGCAGATCCGGCACCCACGGGCTACCACCGGTGGCCACCACAATATGTTCCGCTGTGTACTCCGTACCGTCCACGTTCAGCGTGCGGGCATCCACAAAACGGGCCTCACCGGCGATCCAGTCGACCCCCGACTTGTCCAGATTGCGGGCATAAATCTCATTCAGCCGACTGACATAGCTATCCCGCGCCGACTTCAGCGCCGCCCAGTCCAATTTCCCCGGGCTCACCTGCAGACCATAATCGGGCGCCTGGCCCACGGCAGCGGCAGCGTGGGCGGCATTCCACATCACCTTCTTGGGCACACAGCCGACATTGACGCAGGTCCCGCCCAGCCGGTTACGCTCGATCACCGCACAGCGTTTGCCATAAGCGGCCGCGCGCCGTGCCGTGGCGATCCCGCCACTGCCACCGCCAATGCAGATCAGGTCATAATGCCGGCTCATTCAAATCTCCCGTGACTACGAACGCATTCATGTTATGCCTGTCTGATATCAGGCCAGGCACGCACCTCTCCCCGCAGAGACCGCTGCATGTCATGATACATTGCCGCAGCACAGTAACCGGAGTCACCCGAGCACCATGAGCAATCCACTGCTTGAAACCGATGCACTGCCCCGTTTTTCTGCCATTAAGCCGGAACACGTGGGCCCGGCCATCCGCCAGCTGATTGATGACAACCGCAATCAGATCGAGCAATTGCTGGCAGACACTAATGATTACCACTGGGATAATCTCATCGCCCCGCTGGATGATCTGAACGACCGTCTGCAGCGAGCCTGGTCGCCGGTGCGTCATCTCAATGCCGTCTGCAACAGCCCGGAATTGCGCGAGGCCTATAACGCCTGTCTGCCGCTGCTCAGCGAGTACACCACCGAGCTGGGCCAGAACGAGGCCCTGTATCGCGCCTACGAGCGCATCCGCAATCGCGATGATTTCTCCAGCCTCAGCCAGGCACAGCAAAAAACCATTGACGATGCCCTGCGCGACTTTCGCCTCTCCGGCGTCGCGCTTGAAGGCGAAGCACGTCAGCGTTTTGCAGAGATCGAACGCCGCCTCACCGAGCTTGGCGCGCGCTTTCAGGAAAACCTGCTCGACGCCACCCACGCCTGGCGCAAGCATCTGCCCGATGACAGCGGCCTGGCCGGGCTGCCCGAATCCGCCCTGTCGGTGGCACGCGAGACGGCCGAACGCGAGGGCAAGACCGGCTATGTGCTGACACTGGACTTCCCGAGCTGGTTTGCCGTCATGGCCTATGCCGATGACAGTGCGCTGCGCGCCGAACTGTATGAAGCCTGGTCCACCCGTGCTTCCGACCAGGGCCCGCACGCCGGCCAGTGGGACAATCGCGAAATCATGGAGGAAATCCTCGCCCTTCGGCATGAAAAGGCCACCCTGCTGGGCTACCCCAACTATGCCGAGATGGCACTGGAAACCCGCATGGCCGGCTCCGTCGATGCGGTTTACGACTTCCTCCATGACCTCTCGGCCCGGGCCTTGCCGCGGGCACGCGAGGAACTGGACACGCTGCGCGCCTGGGCCCGTGAGCAATACGGGGTGGATACACTCGAGCCGTGGGATATCACCTGGTACAGCGAGAAATTACGCCAGGACCGTTACCGCATTTCGGCCGAAGACCTGCGGCCCTGGTTCCCGGAGCCGCAGGTGATGCAGGGCCTGTTCGAGATTGTCGAACGTCTCTACGGCATGCATATCGAGGCAAACGACAAGGTCGACACCTGGCACCCGGATGTACGTTTCTATGAAATCCGCGACAGCGAGGGCACGCTGCGGGGTCAGTTCTACACCGACCTATACGCCCGCGCCGGCAAGCAGGGCGGCGCCTGGATGGACGAGTGCCGGGTACGCCGCCTGACCCCGCGTGGCCTGCAAGTGCCCGTGGCCTATCTCACCTGTAACTTCACCCCCGCCGCCGGCGGTCGTCCGGGGCTGCTGACCCATGACGAGGTCACCACACTCTTTCACGAATTCGGCCACGGCCTGCATCACATGCTCACGCAGATTGACGTGCCAGCAGTCTCGGGCATCAATGGCGTGGCCTGGGATGCGGTGGAGCTGCCCAGCCAGTTCATGGAGAACTGGTGCTGGGAACGCGAGTCACTGGACCTGTTCGCCGCCCATTACGAGACCGGCGAGAAGCTGCCCGAAGCGCTCTACACGCGACTGCGCGAGGCCCGCAATTTTCAGTCCGCCATGCAAATGGTGCGTCAGATTGAATTCTCGTTGTTCGATTTTCGCCTGCATGCTGAATATGACCCGGACCGGGGCGCACGCATCTACGACACCCTGGAAGCCGTGCGCGACCAGACCTCGGTCCTCCGTCCGCCAGAATGGCATCGTTTCCCCAACAGCTTCGCGCACATCTTCGCCGGGGGGTACGCGGCCGGGTATTACAGCTACAAATGGGCCGAAGTGCTTTCAGCCGACGCCTTCGCGCGCTTTGAGGAAGAGGGGATTTTCAACCCCGACACCGGCCGCGACTTCCTGCATAATATCCTGGAGCAGGGTGGTTCGCGGGATGCGCTGGCGCTGTTCACAGCCTTCCGGGGCCGCCCCCCGGAAATCGACGCGTTGTTGCGCCATACCGGGCTGGCGGCCTGACCCTGACCCGGGCTTCAGGAATAGCGTGAAGGCCAGATTTCGGCCGGCTCACGGCCAATGGCTTCGGCAATCAGCGCCTGGGCGCGGGGCCAGCGGCGATGCAGGGCGGATTGCAGGCTGGCCGGATGATAGCCATGATGCACGGAGAGCCGACGCAGGGTCCACCCGGCCTTGCGCACCGCCGCCACAACATCCGCCGGATGCCAGTCCACCAGAAGGGGCTGATCCACAGTTTCGTGTTCCGTCCTCATACTATAAATTAACTCTTTAATTTTAATTATGAGGAGTATCCTAAACTTTTTTTGTATTCCTGACTAATCCCCCTCCGGGCGGGCATAAAATCGACCGCTCGTCTGAAACAAACATACTCTCAGCTTTAAACCTGACATGGATCAACCATGGCGCTTGCGGCCCTTGTTGCAGAGGCATAGCGTTTGGATTGACTGGTGCGGGAGGCGATATCCGGGGGCGTCCATTCCCCGATACGCAGATCGCGGTGGCTGATTGAGAAAGACGCTGAATTTGCCTTCATGCATTCAATTTGGGGTATGGTAAGCCCGAATAACAGGCCACATCGGTGGACACGGAAAGCCTTTACCGAGGGGCGCAGGATATAACATGGCCAGAGACACACGCCTGCCCGCGGCCAGCGGGTCTGAACACGCCGCCGTGCGCGGGTTTATCCAGCGCCTGCGCCGGATTATCGGTGAGCGCTCGGTGCATCGCTTTGCCCGCGAGGCCGGGCTCAGCGACAGCCTGATGCGCAAATACCTCAATGGCTCCTATCCGGGGCTGGACCGACTGGTGCGCCTGGCCGAAGCCGGCGGCGTCAGCGTCCAATGGCTGGCCACCGGCCAGGAAACCGGATTCCCTGAAGTCGCCACACCCAGAGCCATCGACGGGCAAGCATCACCGAACGAAGATTTTGTGCGCATCCAGGCATATCCGGATACCGGGAAATCCGCCGCGCTGCTCCCCGCTTTCAACCAGGCCTGGCTGAAGCGCGAAGGGCTGGTCCCGCAACAACTGGTCTACGTGCTGGTCGAGGGCAATGCCATGGCCCCCACCATGCGCGAAGGTGATCTGGTGCTGGTGGACACCAGTCAGGACACGGTTACGCATGATGGCGCCTATGTTCTGCACAATAGCAGCGGCATTATGATCAAGCGCCTGCAGTTTGATCTGGAGGGCGGCCTGCGCGTGTGCTCGGACAACCCCGACTTCAAGGACCAGCAGCTCTCGTCCAAGGCTGCCGAACGCCTCGACATCCTCGGCCGCGTTGTCTGGCTGGGCAAAAGAATTAAATGACCCGCGCTCCGCGCGGACGTTTTAGGTCTAAGGTCTTAAGTCTTAAGACGTCTTAAGACCTTAGACCTTAGACCTTAGACCTTAGACGAGTGTGCGCGCTTCACGCGCACACTTGAGCCAGATCAATGCAGGCTGCTTCTGTTGGCGCATGCTGTCAGGAACCGGGGTATACCGGGGCTGGCCAACACAGGGGGCCGTCATGAATGAAATACTCGACAGACTGCGGCTGGATCACCAGCGCTTTGAACGCATCCTCGGCCACCTGCACCGCCAGGTTGAGGCCATCCGCAACGGCGACACTGTAGACCTGGAACTGGTGCGCGAGATCATCTGTTGCTGTGAAGACTACGCCGATGTACTCCACCATCCGGTGGAAGACCAGATGTTCGACCTCATGGTGGCGCGCGATCCCGATCTGGCGCCCGTTGTCGACGAACTGGAAACCGACCATCACGCCCTCGCGGGGCAGACCATCCGGTTGCGCCAGCTCATCGAGGCTGCCAATGGCGACAGCCTCATGCGCCGGGAGGACTTTGTGGCCGTCTGCGAAGCCTACCTGTCGCTGTTCGAGCGCCACATGCAACGCGAGGAAACCGAAATCTTCCCGCATGCCGAGCGGCTGTTACACGAAGCAGACTGGCACCACCTGGGCAGTGAACTGCTGTCGCGCAACAATCCGCTGGAGTTCGCCGAACAACAGCGCCGCCAGAGCGCCCTGGCCCAGGCCCTGGCCTTCAGCGCCGACGACGCACCGGCCTGACCCGGCCGGAGGTCGGGCGTTTTCAGTTTGAAGTGTTCAGTTTTCAGAGGCAGGCGCCTGAGATCTCGGGGGCCTGATCGGGATACGTTTGTGATGCATTCAAGTGCCGGCAAAAGCATGAACCATGAAGCGCATGAAGGACATGAAGGACATGAAGGGTTTGTCTGAAAACTGAAAACTCACCCCGACAGGGGTGTTTTCCTCGCGCAAAGCCCGCCAAGAACGCAAAGAGAGGAATTATTGTAGCCACCGAATACACTGAAGACACCGAAAAACAATAATTTTCATTCGGTGAGTTCGGTGTATTCGGTGGCTACCAACTCTCCCCCGATACAGAGGTAACCAACCCATCCCGCCAGGCCCTTGACCTATCAGTAAGCCGTGTCTGAAAACTGAAAACTGAACACGGAAAACACCCGGCCGAAGGTCGGGAAAGAACACGCCCGCGCGAACGCGCGGGTCATTCCCCCCGAATAATATCCGCGCCGCGCTCGCGCAGCTGATCGCCGGTGCGCTTGAGCTGCTCACCCACCTCAGGCTCGGCAAAGGGGTTACTCCACCACGGCTGATCCTTGCCGATATTCACGCCAAACCATAGCCCCAGCAACAGGCCGATCACCAGGCCGGTAATGAGATTTCGCAGTGTCCTGAACATGGCGCACCTCCTTCTTGGCGTTGTGCCAGTCTAACGCAAGACCCGGCTTCGCCGGGAGTGTTCAGCTTGAAGTTTTCGGTTTTCAGATCGTGCTGTCTGATACCCCGCAGGCCTGAAAAATCAGGACCGGCGCTGACAACCTTCCCACATTCCCGCTTTCCCACGGCCCAAAGGCATGAACAGTGCTATACTTGTATAGCACGGAGGACGCAACATGCTGGCAATACGACTCCCCCCTGAAATAGAAAAACGGCTTGCCGATCTGGCCAAACGCACTGGCCGGAGCAAGTCCTATTACGCCAGAGAGGCCATCCTGGAGCATCTGGATGATCTCGAGGACTACTACCTGGCCGCGGCCCGTGTAGAGGAGGCTCGCCTGTCACTGGAAGACGTGGAGCACCGCCTTGGTCTGGAAGATTGAGCTGGTCAAAAGCGCTGAAAAGGATCTGAAGAAAATCGGACCAGAAGCGGCCCGCCGCGTCACTAGTTTTCTGCGTGAACGTATCTCGGTGCTGAATGATCCACGCACCATTGGGGAACCCCTGCACGGCCCCGACCTGAACCGCTTCTGGAAATATCGTCTCGGGAACTATCGGATCATTGCCGATATCCGGGACAAGGAAGTCGTCATCCTCATTGTGCGTATCGGCCACCGCCGCCAGGTGTATCGTTAAGAAAACGCTGATTAATTCGTCGCGTCTCAGCGGACCCTGCGGCGTCCCTATGCAAGGCGCCGTGCGCAGTGCAAGGCTGGCTGTCCCGCTGGTCCAGGGCTTTTTCCTGCACCGCCCACCAACCCCTGGACGAACTCACGCGGATTGCGCGCGCGGCATGATTCCGGCTTCTCCGGGAGTTTATACCCGACCTCAGGTCGGGCGTT
>PWYF01000173.1 GCA_003567955.1 Thiotrichales bacterium | reverse complement strand
TCGGCAATGGCCAGCGCCTTGTCTATATTGAGATTCGCGCCCGACTTCCCCATGGCGACGGGGGCGAGTCGGTAAGGCCGTGGCCGGGGTTTGTCCATTTCCTGCAGTCCACTGCGCAGGGTTTCGTTCACGATTTGCTTGAATGATTTGCCCGTGCGGTGCGCCCTCTCACGGAGTTCCGCCGCAGTTTGATCATCAATGGTCAGCGTGGTTCGCATCATGATGTCCTTATTGGATACATCAAAGCATCAATCTATGTCAGCCAAAAGCCGGATGCAAGTGCCTGGTGTTGTTGCTGCCAGTGTTTCGTCAGGCAGGCCGGGGACGGAGGCCTAGTCGTCCATGCGATCGATGCGGACGAGGATGCCGAAGCGGGGGTGGTCGATGTAGTGCAGTTCGTTGCTGCGCATGCGCCGGCTTTCATCCAGCACGTAGCGTTGCAGACGCTGTTCCTCGTCCATCCACAGGGGCACCAGGGTATCGGCCTGGCCCACGTCCACGGCGCCTTCGTCATCGGGGGATTCGGTCAGCACCAGCCGCGGGTGCAGGTGCAGAAAGCGACCGAGGGTGACGGTGACGGTGCCGTCGAGGCGGTAGACGGGCGCCTGTTCTTCCTGTTCCTCGTCCGGGATGGCCATGGTGAAGCCCCAGGGGCCGCTATAGGCGGGGGCTTCGATTTGTTGTTCACCGTGCAGGCGCAGTGACGTGGCCTCGTCATTGCGGGGTTGGCCGGGCTGGGCCCAGGCAACGCGTAACAGGGGGCGATAGGCGTCGGAGTCATCAAGCCTGTCCCAGTGTCCGGGCAGGATGTTTTCCTCCCTGCGGGTGCGGGCGTAGGCCACACGATCGTCGGCGGCGGGGCGCAGGGTCTCGGCCTCGCGGGTGTCGGGCAGGGTCGGGTTGGCGGGCCATTGTTCGTTGCCGGCGCCACCAAGATGCTCAAACACCAGCAACTGCACCTCGTACCAGCGGGTTTCCTCGGCCTCGTCGGCTACTGCCGCGGGCGCGAACAGCGCGGTGAGCAGGGCGGCGGCGAGCAGCTTTGGAATGATGGCTTTCATGGGGGGCAGTTTACCGGGTCTCAGGCCGGGGATGCCAGTTGTTCCAGCAGGGCTTCGGCGGCATCCAGGCGGGCCTCGTCGGATTCCATGGGCTGTTTGAGGCGCAGGGTGTCCTGGCCGTCGAGGCTGAAGGTGCCGGGCCGGGTCTGGATGAGCTGGATGATGAGCGCGGGGTCGACGGCCGGTTTTTCGGTAAAGATGATCCGGCCGCCGGCATCGCCGAGCTCCAGCTTGCGGATGCCCAGCGCGGCGGCGCGCAGACGCAGGTGGGTGACGCGGAAGAGATTGCGCACCGGGTCCGGCAGCAGGCCAAAGCGATCAATCAGCTCCACCTGCAGCTCGCGCAGGGCGGTGGCGTCCGGGGCGCTGGCGATGCGCTTGTAGAGCACCAGCCGCATGTGCACATCGGGCACATAGTCTTCGGGCAGCAGGGCCGGCACCCGCAGCTCCACTTCGGTGGCGTGGCCGGCGTCGCTTTCCAGATCGGGCACTTCGCCCTTGCGCAGCGCGGTGACGGCGCGCTCCAGTAGTTCGTTGTAGAGGCTGAAGCCGATCTGCTGGATCTGGCCGGTTTGCTCTTCGCCCAGCAGTTCGCCGGCGCCGCGGATTTCCAGATCGTGGGTGGCGAGGGTGAAGCCGGCGCCGAGGTCTTCCAGGGCTTCCATGGCTTCCAGGCGTTTGACGGCGTCCGCTGGCAGGGCCTTGCGCGGTGGTGCCAGCAGATAGGCGTAGGCACGGTGGTGGGAGCGGCCTACGCGCCCGCGCAACTGGTGGAGCTGGGCCAGGCCAAGGTGGTCGGCGCGGTTGATGATGATGGTGTTGGCGGTGGGCACGTCGATGCCGCTTTCAATAATGGTGGTGCAGACCAGGATATTGAAGCGGCGGTGATAGAAATCGAGCATCACCTGCTCGAGGTCTTTCTCGCGCATCTGGCCATGGGCGATGCGCACGCGCGCCTCGGGCACGAGTTTTTCAACCTCGGCGGCGGTGCGCTCGATGCTCTCCACCTTGTTGTGCAGGAAGTACACCTGACCGCCGCGCTTGATCTCGCGCAGGCAGGCTTCCTGGATCAGGGCGTTGTTCCACTCACCGACGAAGGTCTTGACCGTGAGGCGCTCGGTGGGGGGTGTGGCGATGATGGACAGGTCACGCAGCCCGGCCAGGCTCATGTTGAGCGTGCGCGGGATGGGCGTGGCGGTGAGGGTGAGCAGGTCCACCTCGGCGCGCAGTTGCTTGAGGCGCTCCTTGTGGCGTACGCCGAAGCGGTGTTCCTCGTCCACCACGACCAGGCCGAGGCGTTTGAAGTTGATGTCCTTGCCCAGCAGCTTGTGGGTGCCGATGACAATATCCACCGCGCCGTCGCGCACGCCGGCCAGGGTCTGCTCCTGCTCGCCGCGCGAGCGCAGGCGTGACAGCGCTTCCACCCGCACCGGCCAGTCGGCGAAGCGGTCGCGAAAGTTCTGCAAGTGCTGCTGGGCGAGCAGGGTGGTGGGTACCAGGATGGCAACCTGAAAGCCATTGCTGACGGCAACAAAGGCGGCGCGCATGGCGACTTCCGTCTTGCCGAAGCCCACGTCGCCGCAGACTACGCGGTCCATCGGCTGCGGTGCGCGCATATCCTTGAGCACGGCCTCGATGGCGGTTTGCTGATCGGGGGTTTCTTCAAAGGGGAAGGCGTCGGCAAAGGCGTGATAGTCGGCCTCGGTGATGGTGAAGGCGTGGCCCTGGCGGGCGGCGCGCCGGGCGTGGATTTCCAGCAGTTCGGCGGCGGCGTCATGAATGCGCCTGGCGGCGCGCTTGCGGGCCTTCTCCCACTGGCCGCTGCCCAGCCGGTGCAGCGGCGCCTGCTCCGGCGCGCTGCCGGTGTAGCGGCTGATGCGGTGCAGCGCGGCCACCGGCACGTAGAGCTTGTCGCCGTTGGCGTATTCCAGGGTCAGGAATTCGGTCTGGTTCTCGCCCACGTCGAGCTTCTGCAGGCCCAGGTACCGCCCCACACCGTGTTCCTCGTGGACCACCGGGGCGCCGGGGTTGAGATCGCCCAGGTCACGAATAATCGCCTCGGGGTCGCGGGCGCGGCGCTGCCGGCGGCGTTCCTGGCGCACCCGGTCGCCCAGCAGTTGCGGTTCGCTGATGACGGCCATTGCCGGCTCGCGCAGCAGCAAGCCCTGCTCCAGCGGCGAGAGCGTAATGGCGGGGTGATCGCTGCCGTCGGCAAACTCGCGCCAGCCGCTGACTTCCCGCGGGCGATGGCCGAGCGCCTGCAACTGGTCGATCAGCGCCTCACGGCGGCCGGCGGACTCGGCGGCGAACAGCACGCGGCCCCGGAACTCATCCAGGAAGCGTTTGAGCGCCGCGGCGGGTTCCCCGGCGCGCGGGTTGACCAGCAGTTGCGGCGGCGGCGCGCTGTTGCCCTCGCTGTCATCCGCAGCCGGGTGGATGGCCACGCGGGCAAGCTCACCGGCCTGGCGGTGCAGCTCGTCGACAGGGATAAAGACCGCTCCGGGGGACAGCAGGGGGCGTTCCGGATCGTGGCCGCGCTGGTCGTGGCGCTGCTCAATCTGGTTCCAGGCGGCCTCGACGCCTTCATCGGCGCCGGGCAGCGAGGCCACCATCGTACTGGCGGGCAGGTAATCAAACAGCGTGTGCAATTCGTCGAAGAACAGCGGCAGGTAATACTCGATGCCGCCGGGCGCCAGGCCGGCACTGACATCCTGGTAAATCAGGCTGCGCGAGGGGTCACCCGGCAGAGCCGCGCGATAGCGCCGGCGGAACTCGCGGATGCCGTCCTCGTCCAGCGGGAATTCGCGTGCCGGCAGCAGGCGCACCTGCTTGACCCGCTCGCGGGTGAGCTGGGTGCCGGGGTCGAAGGTGCGGATGGACTCGATTTCATCATCGAACAGGTCGATGCGGTAGGGCACCTCGCTGCCCATGGGGAATAGATCAATCAGTGAGCCGCGTACGGCGAAATCGCCATGCTCCATGACCTGGGGTACCCGCTGGTAGCCGGCCTGCTCCAGGCGGGCGGCCATGGCTTCGGGGTTCAATTGTTCACCGGCGGCGAGCACCAGGGAGCCCCCGCGCACATAATTCGCCGGCGGCAGGCGCTGGATCAGGGTGCCTGCCGGCACCACCACCAGGCCGCGCTGCATGCCGGGCAGGCGATAAAGCGTCTCCAGGCGCGCCGAGATGATGTCCTGGTGGGGTGAGAACACATCCCAGGGCAGGGTTTCCCAGTCCGGCAGGTGGCGGATGGGGAGGTCTTCACCAGCCGAGAAAAAGGCCAGTTCCTGCTCAATACGCTCGGCCTCGCGGGCATCTGCGGTCACCACCAGCACCGGGCCATCATGGTTGCGGGCGGCATGCACCAGCGCCAGCGCGGTGGCCGTGCCGTGCAGACCGGACCAGGCCAGCGTCTGGCCGGGGGTCGCGGGCAGGGCCGGCTGGAGGGGGTCGGTTGCGGCCGTGTTGGGGACAGTGGCCGGGTCCGGGGTCATGAATGCTCCCGCATCAGGGCGACGCGCTTCTCCCATGCCTCGCGGGCAATGCCCACATCCTTGAGGAAGTGGGGCAGCTCTTCCAGGCGCAGGGCCTGGGCGGCATCCACCAGCGCCTTGCTGGGTTCGGGATGGAAGTCCACCAGCACCATGTTGGCGCCAGCGATCACACCCTGGGCCGTGGCATGGGCCAGATCACTGATGCCATCCGGGTCGCGCTGCAGTGTGCCTACCGAGTGCGACGGGTCAATACACACCGGCATGCGGGTGAGGCGGCGCACCACCGGGACATGGGTGAAATCGACAAAGTTGCGGTGTGGATCACCGAGGTTGGTTTTCATGCCACGCAGGCCGAACACCACGTTGCGATTGCCTTCGCTGGCCAGGTATTCGGCGGCGTTGAGCGATTCATCCAGGGTGATGCCGAAACCGCGCTTGAGCAGGACGGGGAACTCCTGCTGGCGGCCCGCGGCCTTGAGCAGCTCGAAGTTCTGGGTGTTGCGGGTGCCGATCTGCAGCATCACGCCGGTGGGGTGGCCGGTTTGCGCCAGCGCCTCGCGAATTTCTTCAATGTGGGTGTCATGGGTGATTTCCATGGCAATCACCTTGATCCCGTACTTGCCCGCCAGCTCGAAGACATAGGGCAAGCACTCGCGCCCGTGGCCCTGGAAGGAATAGGGGTTGGTGCGGGGCTTGTAGGCGCCCATGCGGGCGCATTGCAGGCCGTTTTCCTGCAGCGCGCGCATGGTCAGCTCCACATGCTGCGGGTTATCCACGGCGCACAGGCCGGCGAAAATGTGCAGGTTGTCCTGACTGAAGCGCAGCCCCTGGTAGTCGAAGTGACTGGGGCGCAGGTCATCGCGATGGCGACCCAGTACCCGGTAGGCGCGTGAAACCCGCACCACCCGCTCCACACAGGGCAGCGCGGCCATGTCGGCTTCCTCCAGACTGGAGGTGTCGCCGATCAGGTAGAGCTCGGTGAGCACGTTCTCCTGCCCCACCTCGCGATGGACGCGGTAGAACACGCCGGGCAGGTTGTCGAGGTGCTCGAGCAGTTCCTGGTAGCGCTTGTCGGCGGTGTCGATGTCGGGCGTAAGAATCAGGATCATGGGTTTGTGGGTCCGTGGCCGTTAAAACGGGGGCGGAATTATGGCATAAAAAACGTGATTAAGTGGTTACGTGATTACGTGATTACGTCGCGCGGGGCGCGGTGCAGAACTGAAGCGATTTCATACGCGCTGACAGCATATCCAGATTGCCGCAAAGAGCGCATCGGGGGCCATGCAGGCTTTGCAAGCGGGCAATGTATTAATCAGCGCTGCCCTGGATGTCACACGCTCTCACGGTCACGAAAAACAACATATCGGCGCGTGTCGAGGTGTCTCCGGCCAGCAACGATCCATCCCGCGACCTAATCACCTAACCACCTAACCACGTAATCACGTAACCACGTAATCACGTAACCACGTAAAACACCCTGCTTAATCGTTATAACGATTAAGCAGGGGCGCATATTCATCGATTCGGCGGTCGCGGAGGAAGGGCCAGATGCGGCGGACTTGCTCGCTGCGCCGGCGATCGATGCGGGTATGGAGTACGCGGGGGTGTTCGTCGGCCTCGGCGAGGATCTCGCCCTGCGGGCCGCAGACGAAGCTGTGGCCCCAGAAACGGATGCCGGGGCCGTGGCCCGCGGGGTCGGGTTCGGTGCCGCAGCGGTTGCAGCTGAGCACGGGCAGGCCGTTGGCGATGGCATGGGCCCGCTGGCTGGTGCGCCAGGCATCGAGCTGGCGCTGCTGTTCGTCGCGGTCATCTTGATCGTCCCAGCCGATGGCGGTGGGGTAGAGCAGCAGATCGGCGCCGGCGAGTGTCATCAGGCGCGCGGCTTCCGGGTACCACTGATCCCAGCACACCAATACACCAAGGCGGCCGACGGCGGTGTCGACGGGCGCAAAGCCGGTGTCACCGGGGGTAAAATAGAATTTCTCGTGATAGCCGGGGTCATCCGGGATGTGCATCTTGCGATAACGCCCGGCGAGGCGGCCGTCACTGTCGAGCACCACAGCGGTGTTGTGATAAAGCCCGGCGGCGCGACGTTCAAACAGGGACGCCACAATCACCACGCCGAGCTCGGCGGCGAGCGCCGCCAGCGCTTCGGTGGTCGGGCCCGGCACCGGCTCGGCCAGATCAAACAGCGCCGGGTCTTCCACCTGGCAGAAATAGCGATGGTTGTGCAGTTCCTGCAGTAGCACCAGACGCGCGCCGTCATTGGCGGCCTCGCGGATGCGCGCGACCTGGGCCGCGAGGTTCACCCGGGCGTCATCGTCGCAGCTGTTCTGGATCAGGGCCACATCCAGGGTGGTGTTCATCAGCGGGGTTCCTCTACCGTGATCACCCGTGGGAATTGCATGGTGACACAGTGCAGACTGCCATTGTCGGCGATCAGTTCACGGCAGGGCACCGGCTCAATGGCCCGGCCGGGAAAGGCGACGGCCAGTTGCGCCAGGGCTTCCTCGTCGGTATCGACATCGTATACGGGGGCCAGTACCGCGCCGTTGATAATCAGGAAATTGGCATAAGTGGCGGGCAACCGTTGGCCGTCGTCGTCATGGATGGCTGGTGGTAGCGGGAGGGGCAGCAGGCGGTAGGGCTGGCCGTCGATATCATGAAATTTGCGCAATTCGCGGGCCATCGCCTGCAGGGGCTCGTAATGCTCGTCTTCGGGATCGTCACAGCCCTGGTAAACCACCGTGTGCGGATCGGAAAAACGCGCCAGGGTGTCGATATGGCCATCGGTATCATCACCGGCGATCTGGCCATTCTGCAGCCAGAGGAAGCGGCGCAGGCCGAGCAGTCGGCGCAGTTCGAATTCCATATCCTCGCGGCTTTTGCCGGGGTTGCGCGCTTCATCAACAATACTGCGTTCGGTGGCAAGCAGGGTGCCGTGGCCGTCGGTTTCCAGCGCGCCGCCTTCAAGCACCAGTGTGGAATGGTGGCAGGGGGCGTTACCAAACACGCCGGCGCCCTGCAGCGCCGTGGTCAGACGATCATCATG
>PWYF01000260.1 GCA_003567955.1 Thiotrichales bacterium | reverse complement strand
CTGGTCCTTGGGCGCCAGCGGTGCCATTTCCAGTGACGACAGCAAATTCCATGCAATTAATTTCTACCGGGTGGTCAGCCTTTACTGATGGTTCCGGATCGAACCTGGAGCTGCCTTTCCAGGTCCGCGGTGAAAGCGTGGATCAGTTTTAGGCGCAGCCTTGAAAGCAAGCTCATGAGCCGGTCCGGCAGACGTCGGACCGGCTTTTTTTATGAGTGGGATATGGCAGCGCTTCACTGCGTGCCGGCAGGGTTTTGCGAAAACCGCCCCCGTCTTGAGACCTGAGACTTACAACGACCGGCGAAGCCGGTTACGCAGCATTATCTACCGTTACAGTAACGTGATGACCCGCTGCGGCGAGCATATTGATGAGTTTGTCCACGCTGATGTGCCGGAGACGGCCGCGGACGACATTACTGAGCTTGGCTTCTGTGACGTGCAGGCGCTGCGCGGCCTCGCGGCGGCTCCAGCCTTTCTGTTCGATCAGTTCCGCAATCGCCATGGCCAGACGGGCACGCACCAGCATGTTTTCCGGCTCCTCATAGCCGAGATCGGCGTATACGTTGCCGCTGGTGGTTTGTTGCCGCTTCATCGCGCGCCCCTCGTGACCCCGCGCTTATCTCTTTCCTGGAGTTGCCTAACCATTCCATTGGTCTCATATCTGCGCTTTATCAAAATTGATAAAATTGTCTACGCCCTGACTAATCCCCCCTTAGCGTGCTTGGCGAGCTTTGCGCGAAACCAAACAACCCACGCATGATGAGCCCCCACACCCATCCCGACAGGCCCCAACCACCTCAGCCACCCCCGTCATAAGACCTAAGACCTGAGACCTACAACGACCGGCGAAGCCGGTCATGCCTGCAACGCCTTCAACACATGCTCCGGGTCTTTTTGGACAGCCGACAGCAAAGCGAGTGCCGGCCCGCGCGGCGTTCGCCGGCCTTGTTCCCAGTTACGCAGGGTACGCACCGGCACACCCAGCAAGGCGGCAAATTCCTGCTGGCTCAGCTTCATCTCAAGGCGAAGCCCGGCCACATCCACCGGATCAAAACGCGTTTCACGTGCAGCGGGGCGCTCGCCACGGCGGATGTGACCGGCTTCGCGCACGCTCTGCAACAGGCTTTCAAAGTCTTCAGTCTTCATCACCCCCAAGCTCCCGCCTGACCAGGTCTCGCAGTATTTCAAGTTGGGCCTTGCTCAGGTCTTCAGTGTCGCTTTTGGAGAATGCGGCAAGCATATAAATGTGGTTTTGGCGCCGAATCCAGAAATATATGATGCGGGCCCCTCCCCGTTTGCCGCGTCCGGGTAGACGCCAGCGGACCTTGCGCAGCCCGCCGCTGCCGGGGATTTCATCCCCAAGCAATGGGTTGCGAATCAATGCTTCCTGCAATTTCCGGTACATCTCATCCGGCATCAACGTAGTGATCTGCCGGGTGAATACCGGAGTTTCCCTGATCACCATGCCCCAACATACTATACGCCATTGGCGTAGTTATCAATTCACCACATCCTCTCCTTCAGGTGATTTTCCTTTGTGCGCTTGGCGAGCTTTGCGCGAAACCAGGCAACCCGCGCTGGATGAACCCCACACCCATCCCGACAGGCCTCAGCCACATCAGTCGCCACCCTCTGAAAACTTTAAACTGAACACTGAAAACGACCGGCGAAGCCGGTCACTCAATACGGCGGATCGTAACTCTCTGGCCTGGTCGCGATTGCCTGTCCCCGGGCGTTCGTTATTACCTCCGGCAATAACGCTTTCTCAAGCTTGCTGGTGCCGACCTGGAAGTAACTGCTGGCTACTTGGGCAAGGTGCCTGCCGTGTCTGTGACGACGGGGCGGAGCCGCCACGGTGATGTGCTTGAGTGGGTGTCTTGCTTTTACCATGCGCACAACAGGTACCAGGTCTGAATCGGCCGTCAACAACATGCCCCGGTCAAAAAGATTGTCTTCAGCATCCGCCAGAAACCTTAGCGCGAGGTGAACGTCGGTTTCCTTTTCCTCGCGGCTCACCCATGTAGCGTTGCAGTTGAAACAGCGCATCTTCTTTTCCTTGAAGTGCGCCATAGTGACTTCAACACCATAAGCTTCCAGCGCCCTGACGTATTGTCTGTGTCGCGCGTATTCGTCTCGCAACCACGTTGCAAAGGCGGAAAAGTATTTAACGGCAACGACAGTTTCCCCCGGGCGTGCCAGGAGTTCAGCAAGGCGGTAGAGGTTGACCCACTTCAGGTGTGGCCGACGCAGGTCATGAATCGCATGGTAGAAATTGAAGCCATCGACATAGAGCGCAAGTCTTTGCATGTGTGGACCTCCCTGTCCAAGTAAAAGGCCGAGCCCCTTGCGGGAACCCGGCCTTATCCTCGAGGACGCACCCCGAGGGGGGAATACATGAGCAGTATGTTGCCAATATCCGAAAATTTCAACACCGCCATAAAATCCTTCAAATGCCCTTCATGCCTCTTCATGACCTTCATGTTTCGCTTTTCCTTCGCGCGCTTTGCGCGAAAACAAAACCCACACTTGATAAACTCCCACGCCTGTCCCGACAGGCCCCAGGCACATCAGCTAGCCCTGTCTTAAGACCTAAGACCTAAAACTTAAAACTCCGGCGAAGCCGGTTAAGGACAACCATGAAATTTCTCAGCAGAAAACTGATCAAGCCCCAGGACATGAACGCCCACGGCACGCTGTTCGGCGGCGCGGTGCTGGCGTGGATTGACGAGGAAGCGGCCATCTACGCCATGTGCGCCCTGAACAAGAAGGGCAACCTGGTGACCAAGTTCATGTCGGAGATTGATTTTGTCAGTTCGGCCACGCTGGGGGATGTGATCGAGATCGGCATGGATACCGTCAAACTGGGGCGCAGCTCCATCACCGTGCGCTGCGAGGTACGCAATGTCTTCACCCGCAGCACTATTATTCGCATCGACAGCATCGTATTTGTGTATCTGGATGAACACGGTAACGCCACCCCGCATGGCGTGACCGTGCCGGAACAACCCTGAGTGGGCCTGCAGTGATGCAACGACTGTTTGATACCACCAGCCAGGATGAGCTGATGGCGGCGAAGATGCTGCTGGAGAGCCGGGGCGTGCCGGTTTATGTTGGCGGCGAGGGATCGTTTCGTATCAACCGCCGGATGACAGCGTACCAGCGTTCGCTTTGGGTGTTTCTGGATCAGCACTACGAGGACGCATTGAGGCTTCTTGACGATCCGGCGCATGAAGTGACTGAGCCGGTGGATGTGGCGGCCTTCTACGAAGCCTTTGAGAAGCAAAAGGCGAGCCCCTTGAAAGCGCTTCTCGGGGTTGAATCGGACGCCGCCATGAACTGGCTGCTGGTGCTGGTGGTGATCGTACTGGGTGGGATGGCGCTGTTCGCGCTGCGCGGGGTGTGAGTGCACATGATTGGTGCACCGGGGCAATGGTGATAGTCTGCCTTAAAATGCATGCATTTCCATAAGCGGCGGCTAGTCGCCCGGGAGGAGGCAACGGTGTCCCGCCATGTTCAGAAAACGGCACAGTGACAGCACCCGCTCGCTTCCCGTAGCGCGGCTGCTGGACAGCCACGCTGATGACGGCGGGCGCAAGTGGGTGCGCCGTCTGCGCTCCGATTTCCGCCTCGCCATGATCACCCTTTTCGGGGTTTGCGCCTGTCTGGTGATTACCCCCTTTGCGCTGTTCCGGTTCTCAGTGGGCGATTATTTGATCGGCTTCGCTGATCTGCTGATTGTGGCCGGCTTCGTGAGCCTGATGGCCTATGCCTGGAAGACCGGGAAAACCGCGCTTGTGGGTAGTATTACTGCCTCTTTTGCCAGTATGGCGGCCATTGCCATGCTGCTGTTTCTGGAATTGAACCACAGCTGGATTTTTGCGGCGCTGGTGGCGAACTTTTTGCTGGCGACCCGGGTGGTGGCCATTGGCGTGTCGGCGGCACTGATCGCTTTTGTCACGCATATTCTGTGGGGGACGGTGCCGTCGCTGGAGCTGACCACCATTATCAGTGTGGCGGTGCTGATGAGTATGTTCGCCCTGATTTTTGCCAGCCAGGTGGACAGCCAGCATCGCCAGCTTACCGATCTGGCCATGTTTGACCCGCTGACCGGGGCCGGCAATCGCCGCATGCTCAAGGTGGATCTGGCGGCCATGGTGGGCCGAAGCCGGCATGTCTGCGAGGCATATACGCTGGCAGTGCTGGACCTGGACCACTTCAAGCAGGTCAATGATGAGCATGGGCATGAGGCCGGAGATCAGGTGCTGATGGACCTGGCCCGGATCGTGCAACAGTACACCCGCCGCAGTGACCGTTTTTATCGCTTCGGGGGTGAGGAGTTTGTGTTGCTGATGCCCGAGACTGACGCTGATAAGGCGAAAGTGGCGCTGGACAAGTTGCTCACCAGCATACGAGAACAGCTCAAGGGGCCGGCCGGGCCGGTCACGGTCTCAATCGGCGCGGCTGAACTGAGGCGGGGTGAAGAAGCGGTGGACTGGCTTGGTCGGGCCGATCGGGCCTTGTATGAGGCCAAGCATCGGGGGCGTGATTGCCTGGTGGTTGATGACGACAATCAGGCTGAGTCGGGCGGTGTGGCCCCGATGGAGCGGCGCGAGATGGATGCCTGAAAGCCGGTAGTGGAGACGGGCCCCGCGCTGAAACATTTCAGGCGCCCGACCAGCGGCAGCCGGCAAGGTATGTTCGGTGGTGTGGCAACAGCCAGCAAGTGATAGCCTGTCATAATTACACGGACCCGGGGCATTGGCGATGCGGGATAATTCTGAAAACCAGGCTGCCAAACCTGATTTTGTGGCCCAGCTGTTGCGGTCCCACGCTGTAGAGGATGGCGTTGCCGACTGGCGTCGGCGTATGCGCGCGGATTTCCGCCTGGCCATGGTGACTCTGTTTTGTGTCAGCGCCACGCTGGTGGTTACTCCCTTTGCCTTTTACCGCTTTATGGCGGGCGAATATCCGGTTGCAATCGCGGATACGTTGCTGGTGACCATCTTTGTCGCGGTCATGGTTTTTGTCTGGAAAACCGGCCGTTCAGATATCGCGGGTACATTTACAGCGGCCTTTGGCAGTACGGCCACGCTGGCGCTGCTGGTGTTTCTGGACTTGAACCACAGCTGGATTTTCACGGCCCTGGTGGCCAACTTCCTGCTGGCAAGCCGACCGGTGGCAATTGCCTTTTCTTCCGTATTGATTCTCCTGGTCGGGGCAGCGCTGTACGGGGTCGTGTCGCCGATTGAATTGGCCACCATTATCGGCGTGGCCATCCTGATGAGCCTGTTTGCGCTGATCTTTGCCAGCCGGGTAGACAGTCAGCACCGCCAACTGACTGCACTGGCAATGTTTGATCCGCTCACCGGCGCCGGTAATCGCCGCATGCTGAAAGTGGACCTCGAGGTGACTGCCAGACAGGCGGCGCATTCGGGTGAGCCCTGCGCCCTGGCGATACTGGACCTGGATCATTTCAAGCAGGTCAATGACGACCATGGCCATGAGGCCGGCGATCAGGTGCTGATGGACCTGGCTCGTATTGTGCAGCAATCCACTCGCCGCAGTGACCGCTTCTATCGTTTTGGCGGCGAGGAGTTTGTGCTGCTGTTACCGGATACGCCGCCGGAGCGCGCTGAGCAGGCGATTAACAAATTGTTGCGGGATGTGCGCGCGCAGCTCAAGGGCCCCGCCGGCCCGGTGACCGTGTCTGTTGGTCTGGCCAGTCTGGTGCCGGGGGAGGAGACCACGGACTGGCTCGCGCGGGCCGATCGCGCCCTGTACCAGGCCAAGGACGAAGGCCGGGATTGTCTGATTATGGACAAGGGCGGTCAGGCGGGGGCGGCTGAATCAATGACCACGGAGCGTCGCAGTCATTCCCAGGCGTGAGCTGGCGCCATATGACAGGATTAACCTTGTCGTGAAATAACAATAATATGACGCCTGAGGACTTTTTATATCTGCCCCGGGCGTTGTACTCTCTGCCCAGCTGAAAACAACAGAATCCGGATCATCCGCCAGTGGCGGAAGGAGGCACGCCGTGGCTACGACCAAAGTCGAGGAATTCAAGGCCAGTCGCACAGACTGGAAGCGTTATCTGTGGGTGCTGGGCCTGCTGATCCCGGCCGGCCCACTGCTCGCGGGTTTCCGCTGGGCCGAACACGAAACCACCCTGGTGCTCTGGCAGGGGCCGTTCATGATTTTTGCCCTGGGCGCCATGCTGGACTTCGTGGTGGGCGAGGACCGGCACAATCCGCGTGAGTCCGAGGTGTCGGCCCTGTCGGAAGATCCCTATTACCGCTGGATTCTCTATGCCTTTGTGCCCCTGATGTTTGCCAGCTACATCTGGGGTGGCTGGATGATCGCCAATGTCGATCTGACCCTGATGGGCATGCTGGGCGTGTCGGTATCCGTGGGCGTGGTTTGCGGCATCGGTATCAACGTGGCGCATGAACTGGGGCACAAGAACCGCTTTCTGGAACGCACCCTGGCCAAACTGACGCTCTCTACCATGGCCTATGGCCATTTCATTGTTGAGCACAACCGGGGCCATCATGTGCGGGTGGCTACGCCCGAGGACCCGGCCAGTTCGCGATATGGCGAGAGCTTCTATCGTTTCTGGCCGCGGACAGTGGTAGGCAGCTTCCGCTCGGCCTGGGAGCTGGAGCGCGAGCGGCTGCAGCGGGCCGGACGCAGCGTCTGGCATACGGATAATGTGATTCTGCAGTGCCTGGCGATGAGTGCGGTGCTGTTCGCCGGCATGATTGCCGCTTTTGGTCCGGTGGTGGTGCCTTATCTGGCGATTGTGGCCGTAATCGGCTTTTCGCTGCTGGAGGTGGTGAACTATCTGGAGCATTATGGATTGTTGCGCCAGAAGCGCGAAAACGGCCGCTACGAGCCGTGCCGGCCGGAGCACTCCTGGAACAGCAATCACCTGGTCAGCAATGTGTTCCTGTATAACCTGCAGCGCCATTCCGACCACCACGCCAACCCCACGCGTTGGTATCCGGCCCTGCGCCACTTTGAGGAGGCCCCCCAGCTGCCCTCCGGCTATGCCGGGATGGTGCCGCTGGCGCTGATCCCGCCGTTGTGGCGGATGGTGATGGACCCGAAGGTCAAGGCGCATTATGGGGGCGATCTGAGCCGCGCCAATCTTGATCCCCGGGTGCGCGACAGGATTCTGGCGGAGCAGCAGGAGGATCAGGGTTAATTCGTCACGGTCTGGCGCGTGCAGAAGCGGCGCGACGAATTGATCAGCGTTTCCTTAAGGGGACAACAGGCGTGTCAGTTTAAACGCTGACGTCGGCCGCCCCGAGCGCGGGCCGGGGGGCGTTGCCCGGCCCTGACGCGGCGTTCGAAGCGGCCGAGCTCTACCGGTTCGCCCACAGCGTAGCCCTGCAGATAGTCACAGCCAATCCCCCGCAGTCGCGAGAGCAGTTCACGGGATTCGACGAATTCCGCCACGGTTTTCTGGCCGGTGGCGTGGGCCACATCATTGATGCAGCGCACGATGGCGTAATGCACCGGGTCCTGGTCGAGATCGCGCACAAAGCTGCCGTCGATTTTGACCCCCTCCACGGGCAACAGGTGCAGGTAGGCGAAGGACGACACACCGATGCCGAAGTCATCCAGTGAGAAAT
>PWYF01000047.1 GCA_003567955.1 Thiotrichales bacterium | reverse complement strand
GAGGAAGGAATAGAACTCACGGCCTCTGGCGAGGCGTGCGTTGGCGTCCGTCCGGAAGGTAAGGCCGGTATTGTTCTTTACTGGCGAAACACGGATACAGACGCAGGGGAGCGCCAGGTGGCTGCGGACGCACTGACCAGTGCGATGATCAGGGAGCTGGCTCGCGGGGTGCTGCTCGGGAATGGCAGTCATTAGACAAGCAACCAGCCTTCGGCCAAGTAGATCGCCTTTGTTGTGAACACGCCAGGGAATGCGGAGGCGAGAGGGGTGAATCAGCGTTCGCTGTAAAGCGGTGGTTTTTCGGCGACGCTGATTTCGCCCGCGTCGGCGGGCAGGATGATGTCGCTGGCCAGTGGCAGGTGATCTGACATTGAATAATCAATCACCTCGGTGCGATCGGTCTGCAGGGCAGGAGAGACCAGCACATGGTCGAGGTCGTGCCGGGGCCGCCAGCTGGGGAAGGTGGCCAGCGGATTATTGATTCCGCCGGCCAGTTCCAGTGGCAGGCGCGCATCCAGAATGCTGCCACGACAATTCATATCCCCCATGATCACGGCATTGCCGTGATGCGCCACCAGTCCGCGAAGATAGGCCAGTTGCTGGTTGCGCGAGGATTCTCCCAGAGCCAGGTGAGCAATGATAACGACCAGCTCATTACTGCCCTCGCCGAAGCGTACACTCATTGCGCCCCGGCCCGGTAGCAGGCCCGGCAGCCGATGCTCGGTGATTTCCCGGGGTTCAACACGGCTCAAAAGCCCCAGGCTGTGGCGGGCAAAACGCCCAAGCTGGCGGTTGATCTGGGCGTACCACCAGGGGAAGCCGGCTTCGCGCGCCAGAAACTCCACCTGGTTAATGTGCATGCTGCGCACGCTGCCTGCGTCCGCTTCCTGCAGCGCCACGATGTCATAGTCGCCCAGGAGTGCAGCCATGCGCTGCAAGTTGCGTTCCCGTTGAGTGCAGGGCAGTACATGGCGCCAGCCGCGGGTCAGGTAATGGTGATAGCGCGCGGTTTCAATCCCCACCTGCATATTGTAGGTGAGCAGGCGCAGCGGGCGGTCGGGCTGGAGTAACGGCACAGCCGCAGGTTCTCTGTCGCGGACAGGGGCGTCAGGGGGGGCGGTTTCCTTTCCGTTGTCAGTGGCTTTCCTGCCATTTGTGGCATCATGGTGTTTCACACCACCTATTGTAACGCAGATGTCTGGATACCGGGGGTATTGTCATGAGCAGTTCTTTGGTTGCGCTGACAGGTTTTGTTGCATGGACTATTCTCTTGCTGCTGATCATGGCCGGATTACGGGTCTCCATGGTTTTGGCCGGCAAGAAACAGGCCCATGAATTTGCTCCGGATGGCGCTGATGTCTCGCCGTTCTCCAATCGCCTGTGTCGGGCACATGCCAATTGTCTGGAAACCCTGCCCCTGTTCGCGGCGCTGGTGCTGGTGGCACATGTTAGCGGGCAGGCCGGCATTACCGACCCATTGGCGTTCTGGTTTCTTGCCGCCCGGGTTGGCCAGACCGTGTCACATCTGATCGCGGCGAGCCATCTGTGGGCCCAGGTGCGTTTCACCTTCTTCCTGGTGCAGGTGGTGATCATGCTGATCTGGCTGGTGCAGTTGCTTGGTGGGTTCTGATGCATGACGCTGCGGCGCTGATTCCAATCCGTTAGAATAGTGCTATGTGGCCACGCCTTGTGCGTGGCCTGCCTTGCTATGAACAGGAAATTCTCATGTCGGACCAGGTACTGAACAATCTTAACGTTGAAGCCCAGGATGTGTTGGTAACGCCGGCCCAGCTTAAAGATGAGCTGCCGCTTGGCGAGCGGGGTGTGCGCACGGTGGTTGAAGGGCGGCGGACGCTGCAACGGATACTGGATCGTCAGGATCCACGACTGTTCGTGGTGCTCGGCCCCTGTTCCATTCATGATGTGAAGGCGGCACGGGAATATGCCGAACGCTTGCAGGAGCTCGCCCGGGAGGTGGAGGAAACGCTGGTCGTGGTGATGCGGGTGTATTTTGAAAAGCCACGCACCACGGTGGGCTGGAAAGGCCTGATTAACGATCCGCGGCTGGACGACAGTTTCCACATAGATGAAGGTTTGCGTCTGGCGCGGGAGCTGTTACGGGACCTGGCCGATATGGGCCTGCCCACAGGGACCGAGGCGCTGGATCCGATTGTGCCGCAGTACCTGTCGGATCTGATCTCCTGGTCCGCGATTGGCGCTCGCACGACAGAGTCCCAGACCCACCGTGAGATGGCGAGCGGTCTGTCCATGCCGGTCGGGTTCAAGAATGGCACCGATGGCAGCCTGGATGTGGCGGTGAACGCATTGCTTTCCGCGGCACGCCCGCATAATTTCCTTGGGATTAACCAGGATGGCCAGTGCGCTGTGGTGCGCACTCGGGGCAACAGCTATGGCCACGTCATTCTGCGGGGCGGCAAGCAACCCAATTATGATTCGGTCAGCGTTGCCCTGTGTGAAAAGGCTCTGGGCGAAGCCGGCTTGCCCGATAACATCGTGATCGATTGCAGCCATGCCAATTCCGGCAAGGACCCGGCCCTGCAACCACTGGTGGCCGAGAACGTGGCCAACCAGATTGTTGAGGGCAACCGCTCAATTGTCGGCCTGATGCTCGAGAGTAATCTCGGCTGGGGTAATCAGAAACTGGGTGATGACTCTGCGGCCCTGGATTACGGTGTGTCGATCACCGATGCCTGCATGGACTGGCCAACCACCGAGAAGGTGCTGCGCGAGTTGCACCAGCGCCTGAAGGGTGTGTTGCCGGCCCGGCTTGAGGCTGCCTGACTACCCCTTTTTGTTACTTGCCTTGCCGCGGGTTTGTCCCGGATGGGAGAGGGCGCCGGCCTCGTCGAGCCGGGGATGATTCTCCTGAAAGCGCTGATGTAACTTGTTGCCGCGATTTTCCCGGTCAAGCCGGGCCACGGTCTCGGTAACCGCGTGCACCGCAGCAAGCACATCACCGGTATGTCCGGTTTCAGAAATGGTATGCATGTTGCGGATCGGGAAGCCCACCGAAGTCGCCACGCAATCAATGCTGGCCAGTACGCCGGCCATGCCATCGGTCCCGGTGTCCACCCCGCGCACATCGCGTTGCATGGGGATGTTATGTTCGCGTGCGGCCGTCTGGATCACGCTGTTGAGCTGTTCGCTGATAATGGAGCCTGCCGAGAGCGTAAACCCCTTGCCCATTTCCAGCGGATTCATGCGCTTGCTGCCGATATTGGGGGCGGCCACATAGTCGTGGTTGACGTCCACGGCGATGATGGCGTCCGGACGTAGTTCGCCGGCCAGGACCCGACTGCCAAAGCGCCCGATCTCCTCGTAGCTGGCAAAGGCGAACATCACACGTACGTTCTTCGGGCCACCACGCTCGGCCACCAGCCGGGCGACCTCGGCGGTAACAAAGCAACCCAGGCCATTGTCCAGATAGGCGCCATAAAAGGTATCCGGGCTGAATCCCCGCTTGATGGGACGATTCAGTATCAGGGTATCGCCCGGACGCACGCCCAGGTCTTCCACCTGCTGGTGCTTGTTTTCCCCGTGGATCTGCAGTTCCACATACAACTGGTCTTTCTTGATGCCCTTGCTGCCTGATCGCGTGCCTTCATCGGCGAAGTGGATGGCGCCGATGGCTTCCACCGTGCCGCCATCAATCGCGCGATAGTTACCAGGGTTTTGAGGGTCCTCGCTGAACAGGCGCACTTCATGCCCGATTAATGTCATGGGCAGGAAGGAATCGCTGTTGATCCAGATTTTGCCGTCCTTGCCGATGCTGCGCACCTGCATGCGGATCTTGTCGGCATGACCGATGATCATGATGCTGAAAAGATCATCCCGACCCGGATGCGTATCCAGCACAATGCCGGCATGACCCTTGAACTGATGAAACTGCCAACCCTTTGGCGCCAGTGATTCCAGATGCGGCTTGAGCACGCCGTAGGTCATGGCGCCTTCCAGCCCGACCGGACTGGGCGCGGCCAGGATGTCGCGCATCAGGCGAAACTGCTTTTCCGGCATGGGTTGGGTCCAGGCGTTGCTCTTGGCGCTCATATTTACCTCATTCGAATTATGGTTCACGGATGCCGGGATTGTACCTGTGGGAATGCCACCGGTCATTTACCCGGGCTACGGGTTGACGTAGAAGGGTGACTTCAACACAGAATGCGAAAATACAACATGTCACTAATTAGATGACCCCGGGGAGATGTCGCTGATGATTTTCCACAACCCTGATCGTTCTGTGCGTGCTCTGTTACGTTCTCTGCTGCCGGCGGTGGCGGCCCTGCTGGCAGCCGGGTGTTTCGGTTCCAGCGGTTCTGTCGGCGTCGAGCTGCGCTTTGAAGCGCCGCAGGCCAATCAGCTGTCGATGACCGGCGATACCGGCTTTGTGCTCTCGACGGGCGCCCCGGGGGGGCTGGATGCGGGCAGTCTGACCCTGTATCTGAATGAGCAGGCCATTACCCCCACAACGGTCACTGTTTCAGACGGGGAGATCAGCGGCGAAATCAATATCGATGCGTCCGGGGTGCAGACGCTGCGAGCAGAAGTCATGACTGCTTCAGGGCGTGAACTCGGGGCTGAGGTGAGTTTCGAGACAGCTGAGCTGGCCGCTCCGGAGAACTGTGAGATACTGAATCAGGCCGAATGCATGCTGCCTTATCCGTCCAGCCGGTTTCTGGAGGCTGCGGAGGAGACCCCCACTGGCGTAAGGCTGGCACTTCCCGAAAACGGCACCCCGACCCAGAACAATGACAATCCGGTGCATCTGTCACCGGAACCCTATCACGTGCTTGATGGCTACAGTCCCACAGTGCAGGTGCTGATGCATTTCCAGGGCGCGGGGGTGGATGTCGCGGCTTCGGATGCCCCGCGCATCCTGGAGGCCACCCGCACCACGGATGATCGCTCGCTTGAGGTGGACAGCCCCACGGTGCTGCTCGACACGGTGACCGGGGAACGTATCCACCACTGGGTGGAAGTCGATGTCAGGGCCGAAAATCCCGAACGCCAGGTGCTTTTCCTGCGCCCCGGCCTGGCGCTGGAGCCCGGTCGCCGCTATATCGTGGCGGTACGCAACCTCGTCGATGTTGAAGACAATGCCATTGAAGCCGAACCGGCTTTTGCCGCGCTGCGTGACGGGCGTCCGACCGATATCGCGCCACTTGAGGCGCGCCGTGAGGGGATGGAAGCCATCTTCGCCGAACTCGGTGGCGTCGGTGTAGCCCGTGATGATCTGCTGCTGGCCTTTGATTTTGTGGTTCAGAGCGAGCAGGGCCTGACCTTCCAGATGCAGGCCATGCTGAATGAATCCCTGACGGAGATCGCGAGCGATGGCGCGCCCGAATTTACTGTCGATGAGGTCATCGAAAATGACTGTGAGGCGGGAGGTTTTACCTGGCGTGAAATTCGTGGCACTTATGAAGTCCCCCTGTATCTGGACAATGATCCGGAAATCGCGCCGGAAGACCTTTCCTTCCTCGTGACGGATGAAAACGGAAACCCGCAACAAGTGGGGACGACCAATCCGCCTTTTACGATTGCCATTCCCTGTGCGCTACTGGATAACGAGGAAGTGATACGACCGGTTCTGGTCGGACATGGCCTGTTCGGAACCGGACGTGGCACGATAAGTCAGCTGGTGGGCGCCACGGGGCTGGAGGATCTGGTCTTTATCAGTGGCGCCACGGATTTCCGCGGCCTGTCTACTCCGGATATCAACCCGCCGCAGGGCGACCCCGTCATCATTGATCTGTTCGCCGACATGGACAATTTCGCGGCACTGCCGGACCGGCTGCGCCAGGGCATGCTCAACACCCTGGTGCTCGGCCATATGATGAAACAGGGACACTTTAATGCGCATTCCGCTTTCCAGACGCCAGGAGGCGAGGATGTATTCCCGGGCCCCGCGGAGGAGATGTATTACTTCGGCGGCAGTCTGGGGGGCATCATGGGGACCATGTATTCAGCCCTGACGTCCGATGCCGACAAGCTCAATGTGGATGTGCCGGCAATCAACTTCTCCCTGATGCTGCAGCGGGCGACACCGTTTTCCGCGCTAATGCCGGTATTCGAATCTCTGGTGAACGATGACTTCATGCAACAGGCGCTGATCCTGGGCATGATCCATGAGTTGTGGGTGCGCGGCGAGCCGGCCGGTTATATGTCCCTGCTGCGTAATCGGCTGGCGGCTGAAACCCCCGAAATCGACCTGTTGATCACCGTGGCTTGGCTGGACCAGCAGGTCACCAACCTGGGGTCAGAGCTTATTCCGCGTACCCTGGGTGTGCCCCAGGTGCTCGGTTCGTTCCAGTCTACATCGGGGCCGTTCCCCGGAGGACTGCCGGTGATCGAGGATCGCCCCGGGCCGTTGCGTTCGGCCTATGTGGTGTATGACACAGGGCTTTATGATTTGACACGGGAGGACCACGAGCCCTTCATCCCGCCACTGACCAATCAGCCGGCCGAGACTGAAAACAGCTGTAATCCGCACGGGCTGCGTGGCTTTATTCCGGCCTCCGTGGCGCAGCTGATTAACTTCTTCCAGCCGGGGGGGATGATTGAGAATTTCTGCGAAGGTGGCGTGTGTGATGGCAGCACGGATTTCAACAGTCCCCTGGGCGACAATGATTTCTGTGATCCGGCGTCATAATCCGGGTCTTTAACCCGGTCCAGTATCCGCCCGGCAAGCCGGGTTGTTTGCGCTGTAGCCGCTTGCCATTAGACTGGCTTGAGAAAACGCTGACGGGAGCGTTATGGGCACGGAAATACAGCGCAGCAATTTCAGTCGTGCTGATTTTGCGATCTTTGCCGAGCGCCTGTCGCAGGAAACCGGGCTTCTGAAACAGTGGTTCAGTGACGGCGCTTTCGCCCGGCATTCGGGTGTTTGCGGCCTGGAGCTTGAGGGTTGGCTCCTTGGCCGCGACTGGCGGCCTGTCGCCCGCAATGAAGAATTTCTTGAGCGGGTTGATGACCCGCTGGTTGTGCCCGAACTTTCCCGTTTCAATTTCGAGATCAATACCCGGCCCCAGCCACCGGGGGCGGAGATGTTCACGCGCCTGCATGAACAGCTGCGGGAGGTGTGGCAGCGTTGTGAAAGCCATGCCACGGCGCTGGGCCTGGTGCCCCTGCACATTGGCACCTTGCCTACCCTCGATGACGATGTCATGACCCTGGCGAATATGTCGCCTCTGCAACGCTACTATGCGCTTAATCGGGAAATCCTGCGCCACCGCCAGGGCTCGCCCCTGCATATCGATATTGCCGGCGCGCGGGAACGCTTGCAGGTGACGCACCACGATGTCATGACCGAGGCCGCTACGACCTCGTTGCAGATCCATATCCAGCTTGATCCGGCACAGGCCGTGCGTATTTATAACGCAGCACAGATTCTGGCCGCGCCGATGGTGGCTTTAGCCGCCAATGCGCCCTTTCTTTTTGGCCATGATCTGTGGGCCGACACCCGGGTGCCGCTGTTTGAGCAATCGGTCGCCGCGCCAGCCTTTCATGATGCCCAGGGCAACCTCGTGGAGCGGGTGACTTTCGGCACCCGCTACCTGGAATCGTCCGTGCTGGAGCTGTTCGAGGAAAATCTTTCAGCTTTTCCCGTCTTGCTGCCCCTGAGCGAAGCGGATGAGCCAGAGCGTATGCGTCATCTGCGTCTGCACAATGGCACCATCTGGCGCTGGAACCG
>PWYF01000030.1 GCA_003567955.1 Thiotrichales bacterium | reverse complement strand
TGGTCCGGCCTGCAGCAGTCCGTCCCGCGACGTAATCACTTAATCACTTAATCACTTAACAACGGTATTTTTATGTCGCGTTATATTCGCAACTTCGGGTTTTTGGGTCTTGTCGTGCTGCTGATCGTGGCGCCGGGGGTGTGGGTTTATTTTTTGCAGTCGCCGGGCCCCGGCGCATCTGAAGACAGCGTCGCCGCACCGGCACCGCAAGGCGCTCCGGCATTACCACCGGCGGCAGCACCAGATCAAGCCGGTGATGTGACCGGGCCGGACGAGATGGCCCCCGAATTTCGTGCCGATATCGATGGTCACGTCACCCTGGATGACAGCGGCCATCTGGTGCCGGATATCAACCTGCGTCAACTGTTCGATGACTTCATCGGCACCGCCGGCGACCCGCCGGACCCCGACGCGGTTCGCCAGGCACTGGCCGCGTATCTACAGGACAAGGACCATAGCGTGGAACGTATCACCGAAATCCTGGCCCTGTTTGACCGCTACACGAAATATCTGGCGGCGGCAGCCGAAGTTGATGTGCCGTCACAGGATGCCGACACCCTGGAATCCGTGCTGGAAGAACTGTACCGGCTGCGCCTGCAGATTCTGGGCCCGGCGGTGGCGGAAGCCTTTTTTGCCGAGGAAGAGGCCTACGACCGTTACAGCATAGAACGACGGCGTATTCTTGAAGCCGAACACCACGATGAGACAACACGCCGTCAGCTACTGGAGATGCTCGACCAGCAGTTACCGGACGGTATTGCTGCAACCCGCGAGCGCACCCTGCAGTTACAGCGCCTGGGCGAAATACAGTCGCAACTGCGCGAAGAAGGCGCCTCGCCGGAAGAAATCGACCAGGCCCGGCGTGAACTGCTCGGTGACGAGGCTGCCGAACGCCTCTCGCAACTCGATGCACAGCGCGCCGAGTGGGATCGGCGGGTGCGGGAATTCCACCAACAACGCGAGGCCCTGCTGCAACAACCGGGGCTCAGTGACAACGACCGCGAAGCGGCTGTTGAACAGCTCATCGAAGACAATTTCAGTGACCACGAGGCACGACGGCTGCGCGCGCTGGAGCGCCTGCAAGAAAGCCAGCAATAAAAAACCGGCGCCCCGTCGGAGCGCCGGTTTTAGCGACTGCCCCGCAATCAGAGACCGGCGTTCTTCAGCCGGTTGGCGTGGCGGCGATAGATGGTTGTGGGCCGGGTTTCCCAGATGTTGGAAAGACCAAAAATCTGGTTGATCAAATCCAGATGGTTAAGCCGGTAGCTATCGTTGACCACAAAGCCCAGGCGTGAGCTGCAACGGCTGACCAGGCCGTCATTGGCCTCAAAGCCGAAGGCCAGGCCGGTGGCGCCCAGCAACGGGTCACTTATATCCAGAATATTGGTAAACCGGCGTACGCCACCCCAGGAGGTGTAGGCCACGCCATTCACCCAGGTCTGGCCGGTGCCACAATAGCTGCCCGGCACCCCGGCCGGAAAACGACGATTGAAATCAGCCACCCCTTCGGTGGTCAGGGATTGCAATGCCGCCATGGAGTCCTGCGGATTACCGCCCCCGCCGGAAATCAGGTCAATCAGCCCGAAAAAGCCGTCCGCGATGGATGTCAGCACGCTCTGGGTAAAACTACCGGTGCCATCGAGGGCATCAGCCACCTTCGAACCCTGGTTGGGTCCACCAATGGAGGTGACCGAAGCCACCAAATCGGGGCGTACACCGGCGACATAACGCGCGGTCAGCGCACCATGACTGTGGCCGAACAGATTGACCTTCGCCTTGCCGCTGACTGCGATGATCTCCTCGACCTGCGCCAGCAGCTGCTCACCACGCAACTCGGTGGAATTGGCCGCAGACACCTGCACTACATAGACTTCCGCGCCATCGCGCTCCAGTGCCTGCGGAATGCGGTACCAGTAATCATAAACCCCGGCCAGGGAATCAAACCCGGACAGGCCATGCACCAGCACAATCGGGTAACGGGTTTCGGTATAGCCGGCATGGGCATTCGACAGGCCCGCCAGACAGAAAAGCCCGATCAAACCTGAAGACAACACCTTGAACAGACTGGATTTTTGCATCTCTCCCCCTCCTTGTTATACGCACTGAACTTCCGTTTATTTTTATTATGCTTCGCCGCAAAATCACGACGAATGGTCATTATTAACAGACGAACGGAGGAAATGCTACCCCCCCCTTCGGGGGCGTTTTACGTGGTTACGTGATTAAGTGGTTACGTCGCGGGACGGACTGCTGCAGAACCGATAATCTGCGACACACGCCGAACCGCTGGCTGTTTAGCCGCGAAATTCACGCGACATTTTCGCGAGATAAAAAACCAAAAAGCTGAACATGAAGAACAATGAAGAGATGAATATTGGGGAGTAGCTGATGTTGTGGGGGCGGATATCCGGATAGCGCCGGGGTGCGGTCAGGTTGCTAAAAGCTTGAACCATGAAGAGCACGAAGGGCATGTAGAGTTAAATGGGGCAACCTGGCTTTGGCTGCCGTCATTCCCGCGCAGGCGGGAATCCAGAGGCACTGCCCGAACGCATTTGTAGCCACCGAACACACCGAATTTATTAGCTCGGTGGACTCTGTGTGCTCTGTGGTTAGCTTTAATGGTTTGGCACTTCGGCAAGGCCGTATTTAATTCACCACAGAGTACACAGAGGGCGCAGGGTAAAGACCTTGATGTTTTTTCGGTGTCCTTCGGTGAGTTCGGTGGCAATATCAACGAGTGCGGATAAGGACGGCGGGGTTTCTGGATCCCCGCCTGCGCGGGAATGACAATCACTTAGAACTTAACACTGAAAACTTAAAACGCCCGGCGAAGCCGGGTTCATGGTTAATGCTTCTGGCGGCCTGACTGCACCACAATGCGATCCCGACCCGGCCCCAACCCAATCAGGCGCCCGCAAATAATTTCATCTCGCGAAAATGTCGCGCGCATTTCGCGGCTGTTTTTCACAGCCTGTCGGCGCGTGTGAGGGGGCTTCGGGTCAGCACTGTGGCGTCCCGCGACGTAACCACGTAATCACGTAAAACGTAATCACGATCAAAAAACCCGCCTTCGGCGGGTTATTTGATCTTCGCTTCCTTGTACATCACATGCTTGCGGATGACGGGATCAAATTTCTTGATCTCCATTTTCTCCGGCATGTTCCGCTTGTTCTTGCTGGTGGTATAGAAGTGGCCGGTGCCGGCGGAAGAAACCAGTCGAATCTTGTCACGCATGATTGCCTCCTCAGACCTTCTGGCCGCGCGCGCGCATTTGCCGGAGCACTTCTTCAATGCCCAGCTTGTCGATCAGACGCACCGCCCGGGAAGACACGCGCAGGCGCACAAAGCGCTTTTCACTCTCCACCCAGAAGCGCTGATAGCGCAGGTTGGGCAGAAAACGCCGACGCGTTTTGTTGTTCGCATGCGACACGTTGTTACCGGTCTGCGGACGAGTACCCGTGACCTGACAGACTCTGGACATGATCTTCAACCTCGGGAATCAGGTGCCGTAAAAGCCGCCCTTTATACCAGCCCGACCGGCTGTCCGCAAGCCCGCGCGCGGTTTTCTAACCAGCAGTGACAGGGGTTCGGCACCGTCCGGTCAGGTAAAATCCGCGCCTGCGGATCACCCCCCGCAGACCTGCCAATGCCGTTATCAAACGCTATTCGTCATGCTTTCCAGATGCAGGTTGCCCCAGTCATCCACGCGCAGGCGCCAGCCCGGCGCCACCCAGGTGGTGGATACCGTCTCGGTCAACAGGGCCGGGCCCGCGATCTCCTGTCCCGCCACCAGAATCTCGCGTGGCCAGACCGGCACCCGACGACCCTCGGCCGTGACGGTCACGCGGGGAGCTTCGGCCCGGGCCCGCCCGGCGTCCAGCCGGGCCAGTGCCGGCCGGGGACGGGGGCCACGCAGGCCCACCCGCACGTTGACCAGCTCCACCGGTTGCTCCAGGCGGTGCCCGTAGCGGTTTTCATGCGCCGCCTCAAAGGCCTCGCTGCTGGCCTCTATGCCCCGCCATGGCAGGGTAAAGGCATGACTCTGGCCGCTGTAGCGCAGGTCCAGCATGGTCTCGACCACAATCTCATCATCGCTGACGCCTTCCTCGTGCAACTCGGCCCGGCCCCGTGCTTCCAGCGGCTCAAAGGCGCGTTCGATCCGCGCATCATCCAGCGACGACAAGGGTCTGGACAGCGTCTGTGAAAGCTGGCGCCCCCGCGGGGCGGCCAGCATACCCAGCGCCGACAACACACCGGCATGCACCGGCACCAGTGCCCGCCGTATACTCAGACTTTCAGCCAACGCACATACATGCAGCCCGCCGGCGCCACCAAAGCAGCACAGCACAAACTCACGTGGATCCAGCCCGCGTTGTACCGACATCACCCGCAAGGCACGGGCCATGTGCTCATTGGCGACACGCACCACACCCTCGGCCGCCGCCTCCGCCGACACCCCCAACGCGTCGCCCAGCTGCGTCAGAACCTTGCGGGCGGCCGCCACATCCAGCCGCATGCGCCCACCCAGGAAGGCATCCGGCAACAGCCGGCCAAGCACCAGATTGGCATCGGTCACCGTGGCCTGCCCCCCGCCAGCGCCATAGCAGGCTGGCCCCGGACTGGCCCCGGCCGATGCCGGCCCCACCTGCAGGGCACCGCCGGCATCCACCTGCGCCAGCGACCCGCCGCCGGCGCCGATGGTATGCATGTCCACGCCGGGCACACACAGCGGGTAGTCACCGATATGACCCTCGGTGGTCAGTACGGGCTCGCCGTCGATCAATGCCACATCGGTGGAAGTACCGCCCATGTCGAAACTCAGCAGGCGCTGATGCCCGGCCAGTTCCCCCAGATACGCCGCCCCGGCCAGCCCGCCGGCCGGGCCCGACAACAACATATGGACACCACGCCGGCTGGCCTGGGCGGCGGCCACGGTCTCGCCGCTGCTTTGCATCACCGACACCGGCGCCGGTGACACCCCGGCGCACAGGCGCTGCAGATAGCCGGCCAGCAAGGGGCCCACGCCGGCATTGAGCCAGGTGGTGATGCCGCGCTCGTATTCCCCGTATTCCGGCATCACCTCGGAGGCTCGCGAAACAAATATCCCCTCCGGTACTATCGCTGCGATACGCTTTTCATCGCTGTCATCAACAAAGGCGTAGAGTAAATTAATGGCCACCGCTTCCGGCGCCAACGCCTCAAGCCGGCGGCGCAGCGTTTTCAGCGCCGCTTCATCCAGCGACTCAAGTACCGTGCCGTCCGCGGCGCGACGGGCGGGCACCTCCAGGCAATAGTCGGGCGGCACCGGGGGGCGCACTGGCGGCGGTTGCAGATTGTAAAGTTCACGCCGGGCCTGGCGGCCAATGCTCAGCACATCACCCATGCCCGGACTGGTGATATAGGCGGTGCGGGCGGTCTTGCCCTCAAGCACGGCGTTGGTGGCCACGGTGGAGCCATGAGTCATACGCAGCTCACCGGTTTTCAGGCCCAGTTCATCCACGCCGCGCAGAATGGCCGCTTCAGGCGCTTCCGGGGTGGAAAGCACCTTGTGCACCTGCAGGCTGCCGTCCTCGTGGACTACCACCAGGTCGGTAAAGGTGCCACCGGTATCCACACCAAGCAGTTTCATGAGTTACGGCTCCCAGGGCCACGCCGGGACGTGACGAATAGATCAGCATTTTCTTACTGTGCAAAGCGTATTTGTAGCTTACAATCGCCAGGCAAGACGGGACATGGGGATGCCCGGGATGCCCCGCCAAAGCGAGAATGAATCATGCCGCAGTCCGCCGCCGTATCAAAGCCCGAAACCGCGCCGCTGCTGGTCGCGCATGGCCTCTCACGACGCTATGGGCAACACCAGGCATTGTGGGCACTGGACCTTGAGCTGCATCCCGGGCAGGTACTGGGACTGCTCGGCCCCAATGGCGCCGGCAAATCCACCACCCTGGAACTGCTCAGCGGCAATCTGCAGCCTCATACCGGCAGCATTCAAATCAATGGCTTCGACCTGGCCCACGACCCGCTGGCGGCCCGGCGCCAGCTCGGCTACCTCCCCGACTCACCCCCGCTGTATCCCGAGCTGCGGGTGGATGAATATCTGGGCATGGTGGCCACCCTGCAGGGGCTTGGCAGGCAGGCACGGCGCGAAGCGCTTACCCGCGTCAAGCGCCAGTGTCACCTTGAGGACGTGGGCCGGCAACTGATCAGCCATTTGTCACGTGGCTACCAGCAGCGGGTCGGTCTGGCCCAGGCCCTGATCCATCAACCCCGGCTGCTGATCCTGGATGAACCCACGGTGGGCCTGGATCCCATACAGGTGCGCGAAATCCGCGCGCTGATCCGCAGCCTGGCCGAACAATGCAGCATCATTCTCTCTACCCATATCCTCCCGGAGGTCCAGGCGCTTTGCAGCCATGTCACCGTGCTCAAGCGCGGACAGGTGGTCTACAACGGCGCCATCAGTGAATTTTCCGGCCAGGAGAGCCCGGGCCGCGCCTGGCAGCTGGTGCTGCGCCGGCCGCCTGAACGCGGGGCACTGGAAGCGCTGCCCGGGATCAGCCATGTGGGCGAGCAAGGCAACGGCCATTTCATACTCCAGGGTGAGGAAGCAGCCATTCAGGACCTGGTGCGCGTCAGTGCCGAGCAGGACTGGGGGCTGGTTGAACTGAGCCCGCGTGGCGCCACGCTTGAAGACCTGTTCATGCAGGTCACCGAGGCACAGACATGAATCAACCCGGCTTGTTCACCATCACCGTACTGGAATTGAGGCGCCTGGTTGTCACTCCCCTGCCCTGGGTGCTGCTGGCCCTGACCCAGCTCATCCTGGGGCTGGTATTTGTGGTGACCCTGGGCGATCTGCAGGAAACCCCCGGCCTGGGTCGTGAGGAAGGTGTGACCGCCTATGTTACCGGCGGGGTCTTCGGCTTTGCCGCGGCCTGGCTGCTGCTGGTCGTGCCCCTGCTGGGCATGCGCAGCCTGAGCGAGGAATACCGCACCGGGACCATCCGCCTGCCTGGAACCGCCCCCGTGTCGCCGTGGCGTATCGTATTGGGGAAATATTTCGCGCTGCTGATCCCCGTGGCCGCCATCGTCGGGCTGGCCGCCGCCATGGTGGCCAGCCTCAACACCGGCACCCGGCTGGATACCGGCCTGCTTGGCGCAGCCAGCCTGTTCCTGTTTCTGATGGGCGCCACCTATGCCGCCGTGGCACTGGCCTGCTCCAGCCTCACCCGCCAGCCCGCCGCAGCCGCCGCCGGCGCACTGGGCATTCTGCTGCTGTTGTGGATGTTCCACTGGCTGGGCACACGGGATCTGTTGCTCGCGCCGCTGTTCATGTTCCTGTCGCCAGCGGATCATCTGGAAGATGGTCTGGTCGGTCTGGTCAGCCTGCGTGGCTTGCTCCAGCCCCTGGTGATCACCGGGGTATTCCTGTGCATCCCGCTGTTGCGCCTGGCGTTGCGCGGCCACAACCTGCACACCCTGCGCCGGCAATGCACGCGACCTGTGTCCGCCCTGTTCGCCGGCGGCTGGGTAAGCGCCCTGGTGGTGCTGACAGTTCTGGCTGCCAGCCACCCCGGCCATGCTGACTGGAGCGCAAGTGGCCGGCACAGCCTGAGCGAGGCCAGCGAACAGATTCTTGCCCAGCTTGAAGGACCGCTGGATGTGATCGCCTACGCCGAACCCGACGAGGAACTGCGTCGTGACATCCGCCACCT
>PWYF01000201.1 GCA_003567955.1 Thiotrichales bacterium | reverse complement strand
GGAGTGCAAGGGCGTTTCCGCCATGCTGCAAGCCCTGGCCCGGGGATTATCTGAAAGTAGTAAGTAAGTGGTTACGTGGTTAGGTGATTAAGTGGTTACGTCGCGGGAGGGATTGTTGCAGAACTGAAACTTGGCCACACACGCCGGAATGTCGTATACGCGGCTTCGCCGCGAGAATCCGTGCGGCGAAGCCGCACACCGAAACGTAACCACGTAATCACCTAACCACGTAACCACGATGATCCAGTGAGACAAAGTCTCACTGGATCATGAGAAACATCGCGCCGCGGCCGCGGCGGATGTTGAACAGCAGCGAGCCGTCGTCGGCGTCTTCCACCACCTGGCGGAACTCGGCCAGCGTGGCCACCGGCGTGCGGTTGACCGAGGTGATCACATCGCCGTTGCGCAGGCCGGCACGCTGGGCCGGGCTGCCCGGGGTCACGCTGGTGACCACCACGCCTTCGGCGCGGCCGTGCAGGGGATGTTCCGGGCCGATGGCCTCGAATTCGGCACCTTCCAGGCGCGGGTGGATGTCGCTGACCTGGGCGAGTTCTTCTTCCTCGGCCGGGGCCGAGATTTCGGCCTCAATGCTGCGTTTGCGACCATCGCGTACCACTTCCAGGCGGGCCATGTCGCCAATCTGCAGCAGGCCCACGGCGTTGCGCAGGTCACGATAGTTGCGCACCGGGCGGTCATTGATGGAGACGATAATGTCTTCCGGTTCAATCCCGGCGGCCTCGGCGGCCGAGCCGGGCTGCACCTGCGCCACCAGCACGCCATCGGTGCTGTCCATCTCAAAGGCCGCGGCCAGATCCTCGGTGAGGTCCTGCACAATCACGCCCAGCCGGCCGCGGCGGATCTCGCCGTGCTCGATCAACTGGTGCATAACCTGTGCCGCCAGGTTGGCCGGAATGGCAAAGCCGATGCCGATATTGCCGCCGCCGCGGGAGAGGATGGCAGCGTTGATGCCCACCAGTTCGCCGCGCAGATTGACCAGCGCACCGCCGGAGTTACCCGGGTTGATGGAGGCGTCGGTCTGGATGAAGTCCTGGTAACTGTCGGCCTGGCCGATGCCACTGCGGCCCAGGCCGCTGACAATGCCGGAGGTGACGGTATGGCGCAGGCCAAAGGGATTACCGATGGCGACCACGAAATCACCCACGCGCAGGCCGTCGGAGTCGCTCAGGCCCAGTGCCTGCAGGTTGTCGGCCTCGATCTGTATCACGGCCACGTCGGTGGAGGGGTCGGTGCCAATCACCCGGGCCTCAAACTCGCGCTCGTCATTGAGCGTGACCTTGATTTCATCGGCGCGATCGATCACATGCGTGTTGGTCAGGATGTAGCCATTGTCGGCATCCACGATTACGCCCGAGCCCAGGCTTTCGGATTCGCGGTAGCGTGGCTCCTGACCACGCGGGCCGAAAAAGTGGCGGAAAAAGGGGTCTTCCATGAGCGGGTTTTCCACCCGGGTACGGCCCCTGGTGGCGATATTGACCACCGCCGGGATGGTTTCCTCCAGCATGGGCGCCAGCGTCGGCAGTGCCTCGTCTTCACCGGCCACGATCGGGATGCTGGCCTGGCCGGGCACGGGCCGCAGCATCAGGCAGACGAGCAGGGCCAGCGTAAAGGCGGAGATTGCAATTACCCAGCGGTTACGTGCGGTTTGCATGAGCCATTCCTTCGTCGTCATCAGTCTCTCCGGCAGCAGGGCTGCGTCACCGGACGCTCGGCGATGTATCGCGCCGGTATCCTGCGCGCGGGCAACTTAACCCGTCCTGAATGGTCTCAGCCCGCAGGCGCCGCGTGTGTTTACTGAGACCCAAGTATTGGGGGTGGCGGCAGGCCTTTCAAGCCCCGACCCGCCAAATTCGCCGCCCTGGCGCGTATCCTATATATTGTGTTTCAAGCTGTCGTCCACAAGTTGCTGAAATAGTTCGTTTTGTGGATAAGCTGTGGACTATATGTTACTGAATTGCTTCATATTTGTGCACTGCTTTTGTGCATGTTTGGTAGTTGACAAAGGGGTGCAAAAGCGCCTAAATTGGGAATTCGCGGCACAAGATATTGGGGTAGCCGCCCCGGCCAGACCCGCGTGGCCGCCTAATAATAATGCTCGACCAGGGAGAATATTTGGCATGAAACCCGCGCAGCTCAAGGTTGTTCACAAGGCCGTGACCGATATTCCGATCCAGCCCGCCTCGGAAGATATCTGGGACAAGAAATACCGGCTCAAGACCAAATCCGGCGAAGTCATCGACGAGACCGTCGATCACACCTGGCAGCGCGTGGCGCGCGCGCTGGCCGAAGTCGAGGCCCCCAAAGCACGCGAACACTGGTATGAGCGCTTCCTGTGGGCGCTGCGCCGGGGCGCGATTCCCGCCGGGCGCATCACGTCCAACGCCGGCGCCCTTGAGCACAAGCCCGCCACCTCCACCATCAACTGCACCGTGTCGGGTACGGTGCGTGATTCCATGAACGGCATTCTGGACAAGGTCCACGAGGCCGGGCTGACGCTCAAGGCCGGCTGCGGCATTGGCTATGAGTTCTCCACCCTGCGCCCGCGTGGTGCCTACGTCTCCGGCGCCGGCGCCTATACCTCCGGGCCGCTGTCCTTCATGGATATTTACGACAAGATGTGCTTCACGGTGTCCTCCGCCGGCGGCCGTCGCGGCGCGCAGATGGGCACCTTTGATGTCAGCCATCCGGACGTGGAGGAGTTCATTGGCGCCAAGCGCGAGGATGGCCGTCTGCGCCAGTTCAACCTCTCGCTGCTGATTACCGAGGAATTCATCGAGGCGGTCAGGAGTAATGCCGACTGGCCGCTGGCCTTCCCGGTCAACCGTGATGAAGCCGAGACCGATGGCCTGGACGTGGACAAGGCCGAGGACATCGTCTGGCGCGAGTGGCCCACCCACGAGGGCTATATCGCCAACGACGAGGGCCTGGTGGCCTGCCGGGTGTACAAGACCATCCGCGCGCGCGAACTGTGGGACACCATCATGTCCTCCACTTATGACTACGCCGAGCCGGGCTTCATCCTCATCGACAAGGTCAACGAGCAGAACAACAACTGGTTCTGCGAGAACATTCGCGCCACCAATCCCTGCGTCACGGCCGATACCTGGGTGCAAACCAGCGAGGGGCCGCGACAGGTTGAGGATCTGGTCGGCCTGCCCTTCGAGGCAGTGGTTGATGGGCGCGCCTACGCCTCGGGCGACGATGGCTTCTTCAAGACTGCAGACAAGCCCGTGGTCAGGCTCAATACGGCGGAAGGTTACAGCTTGCGGCTTACGGCCGACCATCGCGTACGCCGGGTCAAGGCTTTTACCCGCTATCGGACAGAGACCCAATGGTGCGCGGCCGGGGAGCTGAGAGCCGGTGACCGGGTATTACTTAATGATCACCGTGAGCTTGAAGGCTGGGAAGGCCCGTTGACGGAGGAATCCGGCTATCTGCTCGGTCTGCTGGTGGGCGATGGCACGCTCAAAAAAGACAAGGCGGTATTGTCGGTATGGCGGCCCGCCGCGGCAGTTAACGGAGCAGAGCCCGTCTTGTCCGGGGGCGTACGCGCGGTGATGCAGCGTGCCGAGGCAGCCGCTCGCACGCTCGAACATCGAGCGGATTTTGCTGGCTGGCAGACAGTCAAGGGTCGGGGTGAATACCGTATGTCCACCGGCGCCTTGCGCCGCCTCGCACTGGAAGTGGGCATGACTCCCGGGAACAAGGCGATCACGCCGGAACTCGAGCGCGTCTCCAGTGCGGGTTACACCGGATTTCTGCGTGGCCTGTTTGATGCCGACGGTTCGGTTCAGGGCAGCCAGAGCAAGGGGGTGAGTGTACGCCTTGCCCAGTCTGATATTTCGCGGCTTGAAGCCGTGCAACGCATGCTGCACCGTTTGGGGATCGCATCAACGATCTACCGTGACAGACGCCATGCCGACACGGCAGTGCTGCCCGATGGTTGTGGTGGCACCGGTACCTACGCTATTTCCCCGCAGCATGAACTGGTTGTTGCGAACGAAAACCTGGCCCGGTTCGCCGACATTATCGGTTTCGGCGACAGCGACAAACAGGCGCGTTTGCATGAAACCCTGGCCCGCTATCAGCGGACGCTGAACCGGGAACGATTCGTGGCCCGGGTGACCAGCGTGGAAGCGGATGGCACCGAAGCTGTATACGATGTTCAGGTGCCGGGCATCAACACCTTCGACGCCAATGGCCTGCATGCACACAATTGCGGCGAGCAACCGCTGCCGCCCTACGGCAGTTGTTTGCTGGGCTCGGTGAATCTGACCCGGTTTGTGGAAGAGGCCTTCACCGAGGAGGCGCGCTTTAACTGGGATGAATACCGCGAGGTGGTGTCGGTGTTCACCCGCATGCTGGATAACGTGGTCGAGATCAATGGCCTGCCGCTGGAGGGCCAGCGCGGTGAGATCCTGCGCAAGCGTCGGCATGGCATGGGCTTTTTGGGCCTGGGCTCCACCCTGACCCTGCTGCGCATGGAATACGGCAGCCCCGAGTCGCTGGAGTTCACCGAGCGCGCCTCGCGCGAGATGGCGCTGGCGGGCTGGGAAACCGCGCTGGAACTGGCGAAGGAAAAGGGCCCGGCGCCGATTATGGAGGAAGACTTCGAGGTCACCGCCGAGATGCTGCGCAAGCGCCCGGAGCTCAAAAAAGACGGCTACAAGGTCGGCCAGAAGGTCAAGGGCAGGGTGCTGTGGGCGAAGTACAGCCGCTACATGCAGCGCGTGGCCGGGGTTAATCCGGAGCTGGTGGAAGCGCTTGCCGAGACCGGCGGGCGCTTTACCCACCACACCTCCATTGCCCCCACCGGCACCATCTCGCTGTCGCTGGCCAACAACGCCAGCAACGGCATTGAGCCGAGCTTTGCGCATCATTACGCACGCAACATCATTCGCGAAGGCCGCAAGTCCAAGGAGAAGGTCGACGTCTTCTCCTTCGAGCTGCTGGCCTATCGCGAGTTGATCAATCCGAAGGCCATGCCGTTCTCCGAGGATCCGGAGCAGAAGCTGCCGGGCTACTTCCGCTCGGCCGATGACATCTCGCCGAAGGAGCATGTGGATATACAGGCCGCGGCGCAGCCGTGGATCGACTCCTCCATCTCCAAGACGGCCAACGTGCCTACGGACTACCCCTTCGAGGACTTCAAGGACATCTACATGTACGCCTGGGAGAAGGGGCTCAAGGGCTGCACCACCTTCCGTTTCAACCCGGAGGCCTTCCAGGGCGTGCTGGTCAAGGAGAAGGACCTGCAGAACACCACCTACCGTTTTGTGCTGGAAGACGGCACCACGGTGGATGTAAAGGGCGACGAGGAAGTGGAATACGACGGCGAGAAGCATAATGCCGCGAATCTGTTTGATGCCCTGAAGGAAGGGACTTACGGGAAATGGTAAATAAAGACCGTTTTAAGTTTTAGGTTTTAGGTTTTAAGGCATTAAAGCGAACCATGAAGGACATGAAGAAAAAGGAAAGCCAGGTTTTGCGCCTTCATGTGCTTCATGGTTAACGCTTTGGATATTGACGGCTGTGGTGAGCAGGCGGATACAGAGGTAGAGGGTCATGACGGTTAAGATTGACAAGAAGATTGTGGACCAGCAGGTGCTCAAGGATGAACAGGCGCAGCAGCCGGCCGGCGGGGAAGCGCCCCGGCAGGAAGCAGCCGAGCCGGAAAGCAATGTGGTGCACATGCATGAACGGGTCGAGCGCCCGGAGATGCTGGTGGGCTCCACCTACAAGGTGAAAACCCCGGTCTCCGACCACGCCATGTACATCACCATCAACGACATTGTGTTGAACGAGGGCACCGAGCACGAGCTGCGCCGGCCCTTCGAGATCTTCATCAACTCCAAGAACATGGACCACTTCCAGTGGATCGTCGGCCTCACCCGCATCATCTCCGCCGTGTTCCGCAAGGGTGGTGACGTCACCTTCCTGGTGGAGGAGATGAAGGCCGTGTTTGATCCCAAGGGCGGCTACTGGAAGCCCGGCGGGCGCTTCATGCCCTCCATCGTCGCCGAAATCGGCGATGTGATCGAAAAGCACCTCATCCACATCGGCATGCTGCAGCCGCCCGAACTCGACGAACACCAGAAAAAACTCGTCGAGGAAAAGCGCAAGCAGTTCGAAGCCAAAATGGAAGAAGGCGGCAAGGTCGAGAACTCCGACTTCCCCGAAGGCGCCCAGCTCTGCGGCAAGTGCAGCACCAAGGCCATGGTGATGATGGATGGGTGTCTTACATGTCTAAACTGCGGCGAATCCAAATGTGGGTAGTGCGGACGCCGTCAGGCGCGCGATAAGCTGCGTTGCGGGGTACTCGAAGTGTCCTCATTACCCAACCACGGTAACTCCGGTACTTCAAGCACCCCGCGCCTTGTTCTCGCACCCCTGACGGCGCCCTATAGCGGTGGGGGTAGCTGATATACATTGCACGGCGCTTGGAATGTCCTCATTACCTGGTTCGGTAACTCCGGTACTTCAGCCGCCGTGCGCCTTGCCCTCCCACCTCACGCACGCCAGATGGGCACCGTCACGCACGCGATAGCTGCGTTGCGAAGTGGCCAGAGTGTGAAAACGATAACTCCGGTACTCTGGCCACTCCGCGCCTTGCTCTCCCGCACGTGACGGCACCCTATACGTTGGGGGTAACTGATATGCGTTGCGGGTCGGAGTTATCCGCCCTATTAATTACGCCTCATCGTCCGTGTTTTCGCTGCGTTCGGCGGGATCTTTGGCTTTTAGCTTTGGTGGTGGGGCGACCCAGGCGCGGAGGCGTTCGCCGGCCTGTTCGTAGAAGTGAGGCACGGCTTTCTCGAGTTCGCTGATAAAGACCTGGTTGCCGGCGAAGCGGTTGGCCAGGTCGAGCATGTAGAACACTTCAAAGCCCGTGGCGACGACGTCTGTTCCTTCGGTATCCAGGATTTCCGGGTCTGACATGACTTCGGCCAGCGGCGCTTGTGTTTCTGGTGCGCGGCCGGGGCGTGTGGCCTTGATATATATGCCGTCTGTTTCGGTGTTCTTGAGCTGGCGGGTTAACCAGTTGACGCGGGCTTTTGTTGATTTCTTGTCGCCTGGTGCATCAATCTTCATGCCGCAGCGGATGGTGCGTTTGAGCAGGTTCGCTGTGATTTCCAGATCGGCGGCAGCATCCGGGATATCCAGTGTGCAACTTAGAATGCGATCCTTGACCAGTGTCTCGCAGTCATCCTTGAGGCGCTTGTCGGCATCTTTCAGATGCGCCCGCGGCAGTTTGGTGTTGACCTGTGCGCCGAGCCGCCGACTCATCAACAGGCACAGATCACGCTGCTCCTGATGCCAGTGGGTGACGGTGTTTTGTACTTCCTCGGCGGTTTTCTTCAATGGTGCGCCGCTTTGTACTTTGCCAACGACATCTTTCCATTCCGGGTTCATGCGATCGAAAGTGGTGACGCCACTGGATTCGTGGTTGAAGTACCGCAGGGCTTCCTCAAGGATGAAGCGCTGATCGTCGGATTTTATGGCGTCTTCCTGGAGTAGCAGGGAAGCCTGGGTCACGACATACATCCATGACCAGTGAAAGAGATCCACGCCACGCAACAGGGTTTTGGAAACCCTGACCGGATGATGCGTGGGCAGAGCCACGAACTGGTTGGATACGGTAATCAGGGCGTCGATCTTGTGATCACGTGCCCGCTTGAGGTAGTGGGCCAGCTGTTCTTCGTTGAGTTCCGCGTTGCCGATCTTGGC